>NZ_CP091456.1:2430000-2585160 GCF_023611925.1 Avibacterium sp. 20-132 | reverse complement strand
AATTTTAGCCTCCGAATTACCATTTGGACTTGCACCAGTAATCAAAATAGGTAATTGGGTTTGTTGATGTAAATAAGCAGCATAACGTAAGCGTTCAAGAGGAATGGCAGGCACAGCAAGCGGACCAAATAATTCGTTACTATCTCGTAAGCCGCCACCTAGCACGACGATTGCTTGTGCTGTTTTGTAATCGGCAAGGCTGAGTGGGGGTTCTTTAACTAGGCTATCTTGCAATTTTTGTGCGGTATAGGGAATACTGAACACATACAAAATTGTAACGCCTAAAACAGCGCAAATAAGGCTCAGTTTTTTGTATTGTTTTCTCGCAAAAAGTAAAGAAAAAATCCATAAAATCAATACATTAAATGGCGGAAGAATGAGGGCTGTAATGAGTTTGGTGAGTAAATACATAAATAATATTGAGTTGAACAATTTGCTGTTTAGCATAAAGGGCTTGTAATCTTTTGTAAAGATACTCAATCCTTTTGGAACTCTGGCGGATTCTGTTTTAAAATAGCCACTTTATGCTGATAAGCAGCTTTATAGGAAAGATGGTTAAACAATGAACGAGATTTTAGTTTCTCTGAAACAAGATTTAAAGCAAATCCTTGATGTGATCGTGGATAAAAATGATGTGTTGTATTTTGATTATCCGCTGCATCTAAATGTGGGGGATTTGCTCATTTATGCGGGAACAGAGGCGTTTTTTCAGGATTATCAAATTCATATTCGATTAAGACGTTGTTTACAAAGCTTTGATCTTGATGAAGTAAAAAAATATGTCAAGCCGACGACGACCTTAGTGTGCCACGGCGGTGGTAATTTTGGTGATCTTTACCCCGCAATTCAGGCAATGCGTGAGGCGTTGGTGCAAGCCTTTCCGAATAATCGCATTATTGTTATGCCACAAACCGCCTATTTTTCTCACCCGCAAGCAAAAGAAAAATCAGCAGCCATTTTTTCTGCGCATAAAGATTGTTATTTATTTGCACGTGATCAAGCCACTTATCAATTAATGAAAGCACAGTTTTCTGATAAGGTGTTTTTATCGCCTGATATGGCGCATCAACTTTATGGTTCAACATTGTTGCAAAAGCAACGTGCGGTGCAAAAATCGGCAGAAAAAACCTTATATTTTTTGCGTAAAGATATTGAAGCAAGCCATTTGGAAAAAAATATCCAAGCCACATTGCCTACAAGTGCGGAAATAAAAGATTGGGAAGATATTCTTACCACTCAAGATAAATATTATGAACGTATTTGTAGCGGATTGGCGAAAATAGCCAATAAATATCATCAACCTTGGTTAAAAAATGTTGTTAATAATTTATGGTATCGCCATAGCTTGGCGGTAATTGAACGTTGCAAGGAGATTTTTCAAGGCTATGATTTAGTGGTAACAAGCCGATTACACGGGCATATTTTTTCTTGTTTGTTAGAACTCCCTAATGAAGTTTGTGATAATTCTTATGGTAAAAATTTAGGCTATTATCATCAATGGACGCAAGATATTGATTTTGTGAAAGTTTATGAAGAATAAATCCTTTACAAAACTGCTGATTACCACCTTCTTAACCACGGGACTCACAATGGTGAGTTCCTTTTTACTGGCTCGTTTGCTTGCCGTGGAAGAACGCGGTGCATTGCAGCTTTTTATTACTTCTGTTACCTATGTGGTTACGATTGCCACGGGGGGAGTAGGGTTTTCTCTTGCACTTTGTATGCGTAATAACCAATATCATCATTGGCGTTATTATTTTGCGGCTTTTTTATTATTTTCACTATTTGTATCCAGCCTTGCGCTTTTATTTTTTAATATTACATCATTTCATTATTTATTTATTTTAAATGTTGTTTTTACCGCTATTTTTACGATTACCCTAGAAAAAAGTAAAATTGATGCTAATTTATCTCTTTATCGCTTACTTTCTTTGCAACAGCCTATTTTAGCCGTAGGCCTATATGGCGGGTATTATTTTCTTTTTGGTCAGCAACATTTAGAAAAAGTGGTTCAACTCTTAACAATTTTAACATCAATACAGGCTTTATTTGCACTTTATGCCCTAAATAAAATAGAAAAGCAAGTTAAGCAAAAAACAGAAATACAAAAGATTATTCCAACTAATTTCTTTAAAAATTGGTTAAAACAAAATTTACTACAAGTTTTTGGTGCGACAACAGTGAATTTAGACCGATTTCTAATTGTCGCGTTAATGGGCAATTATACCCTAGGTTTATATACTGTTTGCATTGCTTTTGATGCGTTGCTAACTCGTATTATCAATATGATGGTGGATTATTATTATTCAGGTTTACTTAATAACCTAAATCGTATTCGTGCCGTGTTAGGGCTTATCATATTAATGGGAATTAGTGCGGTGGTCATTGTGCCGTTTTTAGCAGAGCCAATTATTCATTTATTTTTTGGTAATGCCTATGTTGAAGTTGCGCCTGTGTTATTATGGTTCATTATTAATTCATTATTAGCGGGGCTTTCTTGGCTATTATCACAAAATATGCTGATGTTAGGTAAGCAAGTCTTATTATTTACCCGTCAAATTATTTCTATCCTTGTTTTAGTTGGCTTATTTTTTATTTTCAAAGATCAAGGGTTATATGGAGTGGCTTACGCGTTAATTGGCGCGAGTTTAGTGAGATTGATGATTTCACTGATTTACTATTATAAGTTCCCAATAAAAGTAATTAATTAAGTTGGATAAAATGAAAAAATTTCTTATTTCTTTAGATAAAGATCATCAACGCCGAGAACTGTTTTTTTCTCAGCCTGACACACGAGATTTTACGGTGTTTAGTGCCATTAATACAATGCAAGAAACGCCAGAAAATCTCACCGCACTTTATGATCAAGAAAAATTTTCACAACGCTATGGAAGAAACGTAACTAAAGGGGAAATTGGTTGTACATTAAGCCATTTGGCGGTATATGCTTTAATTGCCAAAGATACAAGTATTCAAGAAGATGAATATTGTTTAATTTGTGAAGATGATGCGTTGTTTAATCAAGATTTTCAATATCATTTAACGGCATTGCTTAAAGAAAATATTCAGGCAGATATTATACTTATTGGACAATCAAAAATTGATCATTTCAATCATTCAGAATTAGAAATTAATTATCCAACCACCTTTTCCTTTTTACGTCATCGTATTTCGGGTACTGGGTTTTCTTATTCATATCCTTACCGTAATTATTTTGCCGGTACGGTCGCTTATTTAATTAAAAAATCTGCAGTAAAACCTTTCTTAGCAGAAGAAAAACCCTATTGGTTAGCTGATGATTATATTTTATTTGAAAATAAATTTTCTTTGGATACACAAGTTATTCGCCCTTTATTAGCCATTGAAAATCCAACATTAATGAGTAATTTAGAAGCGGTGCGTGGCAGTGCCAAACATTATTTTTGGCAAAAATTAATGAAATACCCATTGAAAAAATTACTTGCCATTAAGCGTAATCTAATAGGTGGAAAATAATGTCTGCGCTAGCTAATTTATTTTATCTTTATGATCCTTGGCTATTTCATTTTTTCCGAATGGCATTTTTTGTTGGCAGCATTACGCTTTTTTACTTGGCTTATCAGGTGTTAAAAAAGCAACGTTCACAAGGCATTTTTATTCCTTTAGATAGTTTAATCGCAATTATTACGTTAATTGCGTTAAGTGCAATTCCAATGTGGCTACACCAAACGAAAGATTATTCTGTTTTATTACAATACAGCAAAACCCTTATTTTGTTTATTTTTGCTATTGGGATTTATAATGTTTTTTATTTTAATAAGCAGGGGAAAGGCTTGCTTATTCGGGATTTAAAAATCGGTATTATTATTCAATGGATTGTTGGCATTACAGCATTAATAGGGATTGAGTCTATGGTAGAGTTGGCGCTTTCAAGCCATATCCTATTGCCACGTTTTTATGGTTCAGAACAAGAATATCGTTTATATAATCTGACTTCATCAGCGTTCTTCCAATTAAGTGCTTTTTATCTATTTTTGTTACATTTCTTACTGGCTTACAACAAAGTGCAGAATAAATTAAGTGCGGTGTATTTATTTTTAATTTTATGTATTGGGCTTATTTCAGGAAGAACATTTTTATTGCTTTCAATGGTAAGCATTGCCATTTATTTTAAATGGAAATATCTTCCTGCTGTCCTCTTATTTGGATTGCTCTGTTTAGGGTTGGCATTCTATTGCCCTGAAAATCCTTATGTCGCTCACGCATTAGAACCGTTAATTAATTTACTAAATCATCAAGGGCTGACTAGTTCATCAACAGATACATTAATGAAGCGCCATTTATTTATTCCCGAATTAAACCAATTTCTATGGGGTGATGGACAATATATTATGCCAAATGGAAAATATTATGGTCTGACAGACAGTGGTTTTTTACGCCAATTACTTTATGGTGGAATAGGGTATTTAGCCATTTGTTTTTTATTTACCGCCTATTTTGTGCGTAAAGTTGCATTAAATTGGTTTAATGGGAGCAGGCTATTTAGTTTATCTACATTATTGATATTTTCCGTATTAAATATTAAAGCGGATACTTATGCTTTCCCAGGAATAATGTTAGTGCTACTAATGTTCTTATCTTTATTTGGACAACAAGGGAAAAATCTCTTCTTATTTAGAAAAGAAGGAAAACAAAATGTTTAGTATTATCGTGCCATCTTATAATCGGCAAGAGGAAATTCCAGCCTTATTAGAACATTTAATTCAGCAAACCGTGCATAATTTTGAGGTCATTATTGTTGATGATTGTTCTAAAGAAAAGGTGATTATCAAGAAAGATTATCCTTTTAAGGTAACCGTTATTCGTAATGAGCAAAATCAAGGGGCAGCAGAAAGCCGTAATATTGGGGCAAAAAATGCAACGCAAGATTGGTTATTATTTTTAGATGATGATGACCGTTTTGAAAAGCATAAATGTGAAATCTTAGGAAAAAAAATTGCAGAAAATCCAGTGATGAATTTTATTTATCATCCTGCAAAATGCGTAATGGTTAATGAAAAGTTTAGCTATGTTACGCATCCTTTGACACAGCAAAAAGATCTCAATTTAGAAAATATGTTATTAGCCAATAAAATCGGTGGAATGCCGATGATAGGGATTAAAAAATCTTTCTTTTTCGCTTTAGGTGGGCTTTCAACCCAATTAAAATCGTTGGAAGATTATGAATTTGTATTAAAAGTGATTTCATCACCCGAATTAAAACCGTGCTATGTCGATCACGCTTTAACTGAATGTACATTTCATACCCAACGTGCGAGCGTTTCAACGAATTTAACCAATACGGAACAAGCGATTGCATTTATTCAGAAAAATTATGTGAAAACGCCTATTCAGCAACAACGCTTTGCAATAAATTCACTTTATATGCTTGCTTATCCTTATATTATGAATTTATCACGCAAGGCGGGTATTTATTATTGGAAAATGTTTAAATTAAGCAAGAATATCAAACCACTGATTATTGCAATCATTATTTTTATTTCACCGAAATTAGCTATTCATTTGAAAAGGTTTATCTAATGAAATTTTCAGTTTTAATGTCCTTATATATAAAGGAAAACCCACAATACTTGCGTGAATGCTTAGAAAGTTTGCGCGCACAAACCTTGCCCGCAGACGAAATTGTTTTAGTGTTTGATGGCGCAGTTACGCCTGAGCTAGAAAGTGCGGTGCAAAAATTTGTGAATTTTTTACCGTTAAAATTAGTTAAATTACCTGTAAATCAAGGGTTAGGCAAAGCATTAAATGAGGGGTTACGGCATTGTACCAATGAATGGGTGTTGCGTATGGATACAGACGATATTTGTGATCCCCAGCGTTTTGAAAAACAAATCAATTTTATTAAGCAACATCCTGAAACCATTATTTTTGGAGGGCAAATTGCTGAATTTGGTACGGATATTCAAGACATTGTAAGCTATCGTAATGTCCCCACTGAGGCGAAAGAGATTGTTGATTTCACGAAAATGCGTAGCCCCTTTAACCATATGACAGTGGCCTACCAAAAAGCAGCGGTATTGGCTGCGGGAGGCTACCAAGATATTCAGGAAGATTATTATTTATGGATTAATTTGGTGGCGAAATATCCGCAAAATGTCGCTAACTTGCCTGATATTTTAGTTTATGCGCGTGTAGGGAATGGAATGGTATCTCGTCGCCGAGGCTTAGCTCAAGCGAAATGTGAATGGAATTTATTTAAATTAAAACGGAAAGTTCAATTGCAATCGCTTATTTCGGGATTTATCGTTTTTTTATTACGAGTTTTACCACGTTTATTGCCTGTTTCATTATTGAAATTGGTATATAAATTTTTACGTAAATAATGTTTTATTTTTTAAGGAAAGCCAATGTTTAGCAAAAAGTTAATAGTGACTTCATTATTTTCAGCCATTTTATTATCAGCCTGCTCAAGTAATGATTCCATTAAACCAGTGGCGGAAAATGCGCAATATAATAAGCCTCGTACATTAAATAATTTTGATGATTATGTACGGTTTTTAAAAGCCAAAGCCGCAGGGCAAGGAATTTCAAGTGCGGTGCTAAATGCACAACAAAATATTCAATATATTCCTAAAGCAGTGGCATTGGATAAACAACAAGCGGGGAAAGTAAAAAAACGTGATCCTAGTGCGCCAAAAGTGGTTAATCCTAATGGTGTAACCCGCTACCTTAATCGAGTGCTAACGGCAAATAAAGTGAACATTGCGGAAGAACGTTATTGGCAACAGTTACCACAATTAGAAAGTGCGAGTAAAAAATTTGGCGTACAAAAAGAATATTTAATGGCACTGTGGGGAATGGAAAGTAGTTTCGGTTATTATCAAGGCTATTATGATGTGCTTTCCGTATTAGCAACCCTTGCTTTTGATGGACGCCGTGAGCCATTATTCAGTAAAGAATTTATTGCGGCAATGAAAATGTTAGAACGTGATCATATTCAACGTCACAAAATGAAAGGCTCGTGGGCAGGCGCAATGGGACAAACGCAGTTTATGCCAAGTTCTTACCTTAGCTATGCCGCAGATGGCAATGGTGATGGTGAAAAAGACATCTGGAAAAACCATTATGATGTCTTTGCTTCTATCGCCCGTTATTTACATACGGTGGGCTGGGACGACAAATTGCCTTGGGGCGTCGAAGTACGCTTAAATCAGTATATTAGCCCGAATTTAACAGGCATTGAAACGCACAAAGCGCGTTCATTACAAGATTGGCAAGCTCAAGGCGTTGAACTCAAATCCTTCAATTTAGAAAGTACGCAAAATCTCACCGCACTTTCTCATACAACCTTATGGCTTGTGCAACCAGATGGTGAAAATGGACGTACTTTCTTAGTTTCAAACAATTTCCGCACCTTGCTTGACTGGAATCGCTCTAATTATTTTGCGGTAAGTATAGGAATGTTTGCCGATCGTATTCGGGCGAAAGTGGGGGGATAAGGTCAGTATTTTCCCTTCTTTTTCTAAGAAGGGAAAATTTTATCCTTTCATTGCCTTAATATGCGATTTTAAAGTCTGCTCAATTTCATAAATCCAATCTAATTCAAATTGGGTGAAACCTGCTTGAATACGGGCATCTGTGTTGATTGCACCTTTAAAAATCACAATACGATATTTACGCAATAAATCGCTGAAACATTGCATTGCATCCAGTCCTCGTTTGGCAGAAAGGGCGTGATACCAATGGTTACCAATAGCAACGTGACCAATTTCATCACGCAAAATAACATCGAGAATTTTCACCGCATCAAAATCTTTGCGTTGTGCGATTTTTTCTTGCATCACTGGTGTGGCGTCTAAGCCTCTTGCTTCCAAAACACGCGGTACTAATGCCATTCGTTCCCAAATATCGTGTGCGGTAGCCTGTGCCATTTCCCATAATCCAGCGTGTGCTTCAAAATCGCCATATTCATAACCTAAGGTTTTTAAGTGATTGTTTACTAAAGTAAAATGCGTGCTTTCTTCATAAGCAACGCGTAACCAATCACGCGTAAAAGCCAACCCTTCGCCTAATTCTTTTTCCGCTTCACGGGCAAACCGCCACGCTGCATCTAAGCCTAAGTTAATCGCATTAAATTCAATATGTGCAATAGCGTGTAATGTCGCTGCATAACCTTCTTGTGTGGCAAAAGAACGTTTTGGCACAGCGTGTGGGGCAACCAATTTGGGTTTATCCGGAAACGTAGCCATTTCTTGATCTTTTTTTACCACGGGGAAATCTGCCAATTCCGCTTGTTCAATGCGAGGTAGCAGTTCGTTATATAAGGCGTTTACTTGTTCACATTTTTTCGCAGGATCTTTTTCTTGCAAGGCTTGTGTAACCTGTTCCCAAAGTTGTGTGATTAAAAGTGCGGTCATTTTTTTCCTTATTTTTCGCTAAATCGAATTAGACCTTCTTGTTGAGTGGTGGCAATTAAACGCCCTTGGCGATCGAAAATTTGCCCACGAGATAAGCCTCTTGCGCCGAAGGCGTTAGGGCTTTCAATGGCATAAAGTAGCCAATCATTAAGATCACCGGCACGATGAAACCAAATAGAATGATCAATGGTTGCCAATTTCATTCCTGCTTCTAAAAAGCCTTTTTGATGTGGGTGAAGGGCAGTGAGCAATGGATGAAAATCAGAGAAATACGCCAATAAGCATTGCTGAATAGCGCGATCTTGTGGGACTTCACCGTTTACTTTCACCCAAACATATTGTTCGGGTGGCAACACCTTGCCTTGAAAAGGATTATTGATGTATTTGCTACGAATATCAAAAGGTCGGTCGGCAGTAAATTTCTCACGAATTGGCTCAGGAATATATTGTGCCAGTTTTTGCAACGCCACATTTTCAGCAAGAAAGCTAGCTGGCTCACCCACATTTGGCATTGTCGTTTGATGATCAAAGCCATTTTCCTCCATTTGGAATGAGGCAGTAATATGGCAAATCGCTTGATTATGCTGAACGGCCTTCACTTGCATTGCCGTGAAATGATGTCCTTCGCGCAGCACTTCCACATCGTAAATGATTGGGTAGAGGCTATCCCCGGGCGCGAGGAAATAAGCGTGGCAAGAATGTAATAGACGATCTTTTGGTGCAACTTGAATTGCCGCAGAAAGTGCTTGTGCTACCACCTGCCCACCAAATACTTGACGTAAACCTAAATCTTGGCTTTGTCCTCGAAAGAGAAAATCATCAAATCGCTCCAATTTGAGCAAGTCAATAAGTTGGTTGAGTACCACAGACATTTTATTCACCTTTTTATAAAAAATAGTGCGGTGTATTTTACGGGAATTTTGAATTGTAAGCTAATTTGGGATAGGAAACTAAATTGTTAAGAGTTCTGTATAGCAAGCGCGGTAAAAATTTTTAAAACTTTTACCGCACTTTTTATTTTACTCAAACACTGCCCAAATCGGTGCGTGATCAGACGGTTTTTCCATTGCACGAATATCTAAAGCGATGCCTGTATCGGTACAGCTGTCGATCAAATTATTACTTGCTAAAATGTGATCGATACGTAAGCCACGGTTATCATCAAAGCCTTTGGAACGATAATCAAACCACGAGAATTTATCATTTGTCGTTGGATTTAGGTGGCGGAAAGTGTCTGTTAAGCCATAGGCATATAAACGGTTATACCATTCTCTTTCTTCTGGTAAGAACGAACATTTTCCTGTGCGTAACCAGCGTTTACGGTTTTCTTCACCAATACCAATATCTAAATCACTTGGGCTGATATTCATATCTCCCATAATAATAATTGGATTTTCTTTATTATGATCTTGTTCTAAATAACGTTGTAAATCCGCATAGAATTTTTCTTTTGCGGGGAATTTTGTTTCGTGATTACGGCTTTCCCCTTGTGGAAAATAGCCATTGATCACGGTGAGCAAGCCAAATTTTGTTTCCATCTCCGCCATAATAATGCGTTTTTGGGCATCTGCTTCATCAGTAGGGAAGCCTTTGTGAATGGCTTTCGGTGCTTGTTTTAATAAAAAAGCCACACCATAATGTCCTTTTTGTCCGTGATGGTAAACGTGATAACCAAGGTGTTCGACTAAGGCATAAGGGAAATCTTCATCCGCCACTTTAATTTCCTGTAGGCCTAAAATATCAGGTTGATACTGTGCTATGATGGCTTCTAATTGGTGTGGTCTTGCTCGTAGCCCATTGATATTAAAAGACATTACTTTCATTTCATTTATTCCTAGTTGTATATTTAAAAAATTAAGCTGGCATTATACTAAGGTTTAGCTCATTTAAAAAATGATAATATTTTTTACCGTACTTTACTTTGTTCGGCAATCTGTTGATTTATATCATTAAATATGGCGCGAAATTTCTTTATGATAGACACGTTTATTCGTCAATAACAGGGAAGCAAATGACAGTAGTATGGTCTTGTTTAGTCAATGAGCAGAAAGAATTAATTGAATGGGAAAATCACCAAGGAAAGGCATATCTTGAAAATTACCCCCAACTTATTGATTATGCACAGGCGTTGCTGGCTTCCAAACGCGATAACGTGCATTTCTATTATCAAGCTGATCAGCAATGGTTTAATGTCAGTTTACAACGTTATAAGCAAAGGTTTACCTTACTTACTGCGCAACAAATACCATTGCCTTTTGAGCTGAGTAAACGAGAACTTGAAATTTTAACCTTGCTCAGTAGTGGGCTAAGCAATGCGGAAATTTCTCAACAGCTTTTTATTAGTGAGCGTACTGTTGCCAAACACGTTGAACATCTTTTTCAAAAAACGCAGATTGACAATCGGACGAGTTTAGCGGTGTTTGCTATCACAGAAAATCTGTGCTGTTTGCCAACCCCGGGGGATTTGCCCCAATCTCTTTTAGCAACCTATGAAATTGAAGGGCTAGCTAAGGGTAAAAAACTGTCGAAAAAAGTACCGCACTTTATTCATTCCGCCATTTCTCGTCCTATCACCATTGGCGTGCCTTATGTGGAGCAAGGTATTGGGCAATGGGATACGCAGGAATTATGCAACGGTTCACAGTTAGCGGTCGAAATGATCAACCAACAAGGGGGAATTCATGGACGACAAGTGCGGTTAGAAACTGTCGGATTTCGTGTTGATGATCCCCAAAGTATCCAACAAGCTTACCAAACATTGTTTGATAAAGAAGTGGATGCGATTTCGGCAAGCTATGCTTGCTATTCCCCTGATTTACACGAATGGATTGCAAGCAAGGGAATTCCGTATATTCATCTTGCCACTCATAGTGATTTAGGAAAGTCGCAACATAAGCAAATTAAAAATATTTTTCAAGCCTGTGCAAGTGATATTAATTATGGCGCAGGTGTCGCGCGTTTTATTCAGGCTTATCAATATCATTATCCGCAAGTTGTGAAAAATAAAAGGATTTTAGTGGTTACAGTAACGTGGCAAAAAATTGATATTGGTATTGAAAATCTGATTATTCAACTGCGTAACGCACATTGGTATGTGGAAGTGCTTGCATTAGAAAAATCATCTGATGTTTTCAATGTATTAATGAAACAGGTTCATCATATTGATCCCACTTTAATTGTGTTCGCCTCTTATTTTGCTGAAGATATTCTCGCTTTTTATCAATGTTTTATACAGAATCCAATTAATGCCATTATTTATAGTATTTATGCCCCCTCTGTATTTTTACCACAAGAAAAGCAATGTGAAGACGTGTTATGGGCAAGTACAACGGGATTAAGTATGAATTATGCAGGACAAAAATTCCGCCAACACTATCAGCAATTATTTCACCACCAACCGAGTTATTCACAAGCTAGCGTGGCTTATGATCAAATTCAAATTCTCGCGAATGTTTGGCGACATAGCACCTCGCCAAGAGCCTTTAGAGAAGTTATTAATGGCATTCGATCCTTAGCGTATACTGGGGTAAACGGTACTTATTATTTTGGTGGTGAAGTTCAAGCTGGGCTTACTTATCCTGATAATACAAAAGATCTTTCAATTAGCCAGCCTCATTTATTATTCCAAATTCAGCAAGGAAAAAGTACCGTAATTGCGCCCGATGTTTTTGCTGAATCGGTATTTAGATTGCCTCATTGGTTCCGTATTTAACGGTTCTTTTTTGCGTTATATCAAATTTTACTCATTTTACTAATCCTTAAGAGGTAAATACGTAACTTTACGTATTGAGTACTTCAATGCCCACCTTATAATTTCTTTCATTATTCTACCTATTTTGATGTATCAATTTTATGTGGGGGGGCTATGGCAAAATTAAATAAGAAATTTGTATTAGGCGGTTTATTTGGCATATTGCTTGGTGTTGGCGTGTTTGCTGGATCGCAATACGCAATGAAAGCAACCAGTAGCACAGAATTTTGTGTGAGTTGCCATTCAATGGAAATTCCCAAACAAGAATGGGAAGGAAGTGTGCATTTTTCAAACCGCAAAGGCGTAAGAGCGGAATGTGCCAATTGTCATATTCCACAGGATTCCGCATTCCATTATGTAAAAACGAAAGTGATGGCATTAAAAGATGTGTGGAATACGTTTGTGGTGGATAAATTACCTGATCAAGACGCTTATGAAACCCATCGTTTAGCGATGGCAAAAGCGGTTTGGGCAGAGATGAAAGCAAGCGATTCAGTTACGTGCAAAAGCTGCCATAATCAAGAGGCGATGGTGTTATCCGAACAATCTGATGCAGCTCAGAAAATGCATAAAATTGCACAGGAAACCAACCAAACCTGTATTGATTGCCATAAAGGAATCGTCCATTTTATGCCTGAAATGGAAGTGGATAACAATGAAGCAAACAGTGAATTAGCAAAACACAGTGGGCAATTTTCGACTGAAGATAAAACCCTATATAGCTTAGCTATGGCAAATGCAACGTTACAAGAGGGGGGAACGATTCGTTTAATGCCTTATGCTGAATTAACTGATTGGAATACGGTTGATGAACAAGTTAAAGCCACATTAAGCGGTTGGCAACAAGAAGGGGCTGAAAGTGTCGTATATATGGATTTGGGCAAACGTATTATGGTGGCATTATTAGAAAATGTTGCCCAAGAGAAGGTTCAAGTGATTCGTTCTGTTTATGATGAAGTAACTGCAGCGAATTGGAAAGAAATTCGTTTACCTATTGTTGTACCAAAATCAAATTTAACCGCAGATTTAACCGCACTGAATCAGTTTGGTAAGAACTTAAATGAAACCTATTGTAGTGGTTGTCATGCGCCTATTTCTGCCGATCATTACACAGCAAATCAATGGATTGGTGTGGTCAATTCAATGAAAGATCGCACCTCGTTATCTGATGACGATGTACGCACATTAACAATTTATTTGCAGCGTAATGGTAAAGATATGGCTAACTTATCGCATTAGTATCGTAATAGTGGATTAAAATCAGGCAACCGAATACCCATTATTGTCATTTTAATCCACCATAAATAGTTTCCTAATAGGAATAAATACTAACCACTTTCGTTAGTTAGTATTAGGCTGACTCCGAGCTTGTGAACCTAAGTCGAAAGATATGGAAGCAATGCCTGCAACCTGTTTGCACAATGGTATAGTTAGAAATGATTATGCCACTCGTTTTAGAAAGGTGTCGTAATTTTAATACCCACTATCTAATTACAAGTGCGGTAGAAATTGAAGTAATTTTTCTGAGTAAATAGATTTGTGGATCGTCATTACTAGGGTTAAAAAATGAAAAAACAAGACAATATTAATGCAAGTCGTCGCGATTTCATTAAACATTCTTCGCTTGGCCTTGCAGGAACATCTTTAACGGGCGGTGTCGTTGGCTCTTTAGTTACCTCTCAGCCAGCCCTTGCAGCCGAACAAACAACGGTTGTTACAGCCGCTCACTGGGGGCCATTAGGCGTTGTGTTAGAAGACGGTAAAGTGGTTAAATCTGGGCCAGCCATTCCTTCTCCACTTGTTAATGAATTACAAACTGTTGTTGCGGATCAACTTTATAGTGAAACACGCGTAAAATATCCTATGGTGCGCAAAGGATACCTAGAAGGAAATAAAGATACGACATTACGTGGTAGAGATGAATGGGTACGAATTTCTTGGGATAAGGCATTTGAACTTGTCGCAAATGAAATGAAACGCGTGCGAGATAGTTATGGCCCAACTGGCATTTATGCGGGGTCTTATGGGTGGTATAGCTCTGGTGCGTTGCATGCGGCAAGAACATTATTACACCGTTATTTAAATGTAACGGGTGGCTTTGTTGGCTCAAAAGGGGATTATTCTACTGGGGCAGCACAAGTGATTATGCCACACGTTTTAGGCACGATAGAAGTTTATGAACAGCAAACAAGTTGGGATGTCATTTTAGAAAGTTCTGAAATTGTCGTATTATGGTCGGCAAACCCACTCACCACATTGCGTATTGCGTGGACCTCCACCGATCAGCAAGGTATTGAATACTTTAAGAAATTAAAAGAAAGTGGGAAACGTATTATTTGTATTGATCCTGTACGAAGTGAAAGTTGTGAATTCTTAGGTGCGGAATGGATCCCAATTAATACCGCAACAGATGTGCCATTAATGTTAGGTATCGCCCATACATTGGTTAGCGAAAATAAACACGATAAAGCCTTTTTACAAAAATATACGGCAGGCTATGATAAATTTGAGGAATATTTGTTAGGCAAAGCCGATGGACAGCCAAAAGATGCCGCTTG
The DNA here is from genome assembly GCF_023611925.1 of Avibacterium sp. 20-132. Classification (NCBI taxonomy): domain Bacteria; kingdom Pseudomonadati; phylum Pseudomonadota; class Gammaproteobacteria; order Pasteurellales; family Pasteurellaceae; genus Avibacterium; species Avibacterium sp. 20-132. The sequence goes on along the minus strand of NZ_CP091456.1, from coordinate 2,570,455 downwards.
GGCAAGCAAATTAACGAGTGTTCCTGTTGAAGTCATTAAGCAATTAGCCACTGATTTCTCCACTAAGAGAACAATGCTTATGGGCGGATGGGGAATGCAACGCCAGCGTCATGGTGAACAGAGCCATTGGATGATGGTTACCCTTGCCTCTATGCTCGGACAAATTGGCTTACCGGGTGGTGGCTTTGGTTTCAGTTATCATTATGCAAATGGTGGCGCGCCAACGGCAACAGGCGGTATTATCGGTTCGATTACCGCAAATCCATCTGTGCAAGCTGGAGAAAAAACGTGGTTAGATGAAACATCAAAAATGTCTTTCCCAGTAGCGCGTGTCGCTGATGCCTTATTAAATCCCGGAAAAACAATCCAATACAATGGTACAGAAATTACCTATCCTGATATTAAATTGGTTTATTGGGCAGGTGGAAACCCATTCGTACACCACCAAGATACTAACACATTGGTTAAGGCGTTTTATAAACCGGAAACCTTCATTGTTAATGAAGTCAATTGGACACCAACAGCACGTATGGCGGATATTGTATTGCCTGTTACCACAAGCTATGAGCGTAACGACTTAACAATGTCAGGCGACTATTCAATGATGAATATTTATCCAATGAAACAAGTTGTCTCTCCGCAATTTGAAGCGAAAAATGATTATGATATTTTTACGGAATTAGCGAAACGTGCAGGTGTAGAAGCACAATTTACCGAAAATAAATCGGAAATGGATTGGCTAAAAGGTTTCTACCAAACCGCATTTGATGCGGCACGCAAAAATCGTGTATTAATGCCTAAATTTGAAAAATTCTGGGAAGAAAATAAACCGATTACCTTTAAAGCAAGTGAAAAAGCGAAAAAATGGGTTCGTTATGAAAATTTCCGCAATGATCCCTTACTTAATCCACTCGGCACACCATCAGGTAAAATTGAAATTTATTCTGATGTGATCGCCAAAATGAATTATGATGATTGTAAAGGCTACCCAAGTTGGATGGAGCCAGCCGAATTTGCGGGCAATACAACACCAGAAGCACCCCTTGCTTTGGTTACACCACATCCATACTACCGCTTGCATAGCCAGCTTGCTCACACATCATTACGCCAAAAATATGCGGTGAATGATCGCGAACCCGTGCTAATTCATAAAGATGATGCGGCAGCACGCGGTATTGCTGATGGCGATATCGTTCGTATTTATAATCAACGCGGACAAGTGCTTGCTGGTGCTGTTGTTACTGATGGTATCATCAAAGGTACAGTCGCCTTACATGAAGGGGCTTGGTACGATCCAGCGGATCTTGGACAATCGGATAAATCATTATGTAAAAATGGTTGTCCAAATGTACTAACCCGAGATGAAGGCACATCAAAACTGGCTCAGGGTAATTCACCAAATACCTGTATTGTACAAGTGGAAAAATTCACTGGTGAAGCCCCTGCGGTTACAGTCTTTAAACAACCAAAACAATCAGCTTAATTACTGAGTAAAAATGAAAATCAGCCTCTAGGGGCTGATTTTTTTTGCCATAATTTATTGCTGTTTAGTGTTGAAATAAACCCACATTGGCTTGGCTTACTGTATTCTCTGTGTCAAGCCAGCCTATGTTATTGGAATTAAGTAGCTATAAAGTGCGGTCGTTTTTTTGCGAGTTTTACATAAATAGGTTTTAGGTTATGGGAGAATATTTCTCGTGGTTATAGGCTAAAAGCGTATTATTGCCTTTTCTCTCCCAAAGTTTCGCAAAACAAAACTCAGCGATAGGCTGAGTTTTATGGCGATTAATGAAGTGCGGTACTTTTTTTATGAATTTCCAACAAATTTTCTTCTTGCTTAGGCATTTGTAGATAAAAGCCTTGTTGTTGGATTTTTTCGAGAACTTCTTGATTATCTGCGTTGATTAAAGACTTGTCTCCTTTAAGATTAAATAACATCACAAAAATAGGTGTGCCGAAATTATTGCGTAGCGTTTCAGGAATGGCGGAAAATTCATCACGTTTCGCGATGTATAAATACATTCCTGCTTTTTTCTTACTTTTGTAAATCGCACAAATCATAAGTGTTTCCTAGTCTTCGGCTTGTTGTTTGTTTTGGCGGGATTGTTTCCATTTCCAAAAGACAATCAGCGCAACGACGGCAATAATCACATAAATAACAAATTGTCCTTTCTTGATTTGCTCATTGAGCCAATCTAAATTACTTGCCCCAAAATGACCTAAATAGACCCAAATTGGCACAGAAATAATCGCAGCAAAAAAATCAATCAGGACAAAGCGGATAAAACTAACGCGGCGGGTAATACCTGAAACCATATAAATTGGCGCTCTTAATCCGGGCAGAAAACGGGCGGTAAAGAGAACACGGTTGCCGTATTTATCAAATTGGGCGCGCACCATTTGTAAGCGTTTTAAGGTGAGTATTTTGCGAATTGGGCGGAAACGTAGGATTTTTACGCCATAAAGGCGTCCTAGCCAATACATTGTGCTGTCGCCAAGTAGCACACCCAATATACTGACTACCAGCATAATATGTGGATTGGTATAGCCTAAGCCAGAAATTACCCCGCCTGAAACAAGGGTGATGTCTTCAGGAATTGGCACACCAAAACCACAGATAATTAAAACAAACAGTACCGCGAAATAGCCATAGTCAGTAAAAAAGTTGATTAAAAATTCCATATCAAATCCGCATTTAATTTGCCACAATGGTGAAATTCAAGATGCTGATTATTGTAACTTTTTTTGTGAAAATAGCCATTAAAAATGTGGAAATAAGTGGATTTCTATTTGCCTTAAGGGCGGGCATTGATTATAATTTGCGACCTCAAAGATTCCTTTGAGCTTGATTTTATGAAATCGCTGGGTCGCCTGCGATTTTTTCGATTAACTTTTTATTAAAGAGAATACAATTATGTCATTCAAATTTAACGCTGAAGTGCGTACAGCGCAAGGTAAGGGTGCGAGCCGCCGCCTGCGTCATAATGGTCAAATTCCTGCAATCGTTTATGGTGGGAATGCAGAACCTGTTTCAATCATTTTAAGCCACGATGAATTAAACAATGCTCAAGTACACGATGCTTTCTATTCAGACGTGATCACCTTAGTGATTGATGGTAAAGAAGTGGCAGTAAAAGTGCAAGCAATGCAACGCCACCCATTCAAACCGAAATTAGTTCATATCGACTTTAAACGCGTTTAATTCCGTATTGAATGAAAAAGCACCTTTTTTAAGGTGCTTTTTTGTTATCCCCGTTTTAGAATGTATATTCAATTTTTGCCCAATAAGTACGAGGCATTCCAAGCACGGCAAAACTGCGGTCATATTTTCCGCGCTGTACTTGCCAATAATGCTTATTGAACAGATTTTCTACTCCAGCTCGAAGGATAACCTCTTGGTTTTGGGACATTTTGAAACGATATTTTGCCCCAAGATCTATGGTGGCATAAGACGGAAATTTATAGGTTTTTGCGTAATCTTGGTAGGATTTTCCATAATATTGCACTGCACTACTTAATAACAGATTTGGTGCGAAACTTGGTTCCCATTCTATGGCTGATTTGGCAATAATGCGTGGGCTTGCCACTTGAACGCCGCTGATGATTTCCCCCGCATAGCTTGAGAAGTCAATGAGATCGCCTTTGTTGTAAGTGATGCCGAAACTTGGTCGTAAGCGACCTTTAAGTAAATTTGCATAAAGGTTAAATTCAATTCCACGATTACGTTCTTTGCCCTGCTCCTCTCCGGAAGTGCGGTGATATTTTGTGGCAGATTTTGCACTGATGATACCAGGGCGTGTGATTTGGTAAAGGCTAAGGGTGGTGGTGAAGGTGTCCCCCCAGTTTTTTCTTGCTCCCAGCTCAATTTGACGGCTTACGCGTGGATTAGTCATTGTGCCATCTTCATCTACATAACCAGGTTCAAGATCTTCTAAATAATTTCCATAAAGGACAAAATTGGAATTAGGCACCCAAGCAAGGGTAAGCATTGGGCTAAAGCGGTGCGATTTGCCGTCTGTTTTTATGGATTTTTCTCCTGTTATTGTGTTGGTTTGATAGTTGGTTTGTTTAATCCATTGTAAGCGACCGCCTAAGGTTAAACGAATTTGATCGTCAAATAGACCGAGCGTATCCGCTAAAGCAAGACTGTAAGATTTTAATTTTTGATCCGTATTGCCTTGGGCTAGAGGTTTGAAGTTATCCACTTGAGCAAAGTGAGGGGCGTAGAGATTGCCACCAGAAAATGCTTTAAGCACAGGGCTTTGATCAAAATCTCGTTCGCGTAGTACCGCATCAAAAGCTACATTCCAATTATGGCTTAATGTGCCAGTAAAATGATTCCCTTGTAATTTTAAATTTCCGCTGGTAGTGCGAGTGATAAAATCCATCGCACGCATTTGGCTGATTTTATAATCACCGTTAGGTTGAATATGGGTGGCAAGAATTTGTCCAAAATTGCCGTAATAATTTGATGTCATATGTCCAATGCCGCCAGATAAAGTCATCTCATAAGGTAAGTCATAAGAAGCAGTAAGCATAATGGTTTGATCCCGCGTGGTTTGTCCTGACCAAGTAGGGATTAAATTGATCTGACCATTTGGTGCGGTTGGTAAGGCATAAGTGAGATTTTGAATATCTTGCACCCTTGCGCGCCCACCCTGTGTGGCACGTTTGGCATAGAGATAATCCAAATCAACGCGTAATTTTTCACCACGATAATCGGCGGAAATGGCGAATTCTTTATTGCGTTCATAATAATGATCGCGCGCTGTATCGCCATCACGATAGAGTCCATTAATGCGAATGCCCCATTCTTTATTTGCCCCAAAACGGCGACCAAAATCAAAAGATTCTTGTAAACGGGAATTGCTAAACCAAGTAAAGCCAAGACGATTGATGTTTTTATCAGTAGCGTGTTTGGTTTCAATATTAATTGACGCGCCTGATGAACCTTCAGGATCCATTCCCACAGTGGCAGTAGAGGCACCTTTAATTAGCTGGGCTGAGCTGACAGCAGCGGTTGGGGAATTGTAAGTGGAATATAATCCTGCTAAGCCGTTTAAACTAAATTGACGGGCATCTAATTGTAAACCACGCACATAAACGCCTTGCAAGGTGTTAGTTTCACCACCAAAATTCATTACAGAAGCATCTGTTTTTGCGATTGCATCAACAATATTGCGAGGCTGGCTATCAGCTAGTGCCTGTTCATCATAATTTGCTACGGTGATAGGCGAGGTAAAGGCAAGTTGTTCGCCTAAAAGGCTTAAATTGACTTCTGATTTGAGCTTATTGGTGGCTTTGAATTTTTCTAATTCTGTAACCACATTGATTTCATCTAACGATTGGCTCGTTTCAGCTGAAGCGGAAAAAGAAACCCCAAAGAAAAGTGCGGTGTAAATTGTGCTTAATTTTACAGGAATGGAATATTGCATAAATTTCTCATTGATAATATGTTGGACTTGTAAATGAAAGAAAAAAGTTATTTCTTTGCATTTGCCTATAAAAACAGGGGGGATTATAGAGTAACTATATTGCTCTTATCAATGAGAATTATTCTTGTTTATAGGTGGATAGCCATTCGCATTCCTTTATCCGCACTTTCATAGACCAATGCAATCAATTTCAGTACGTCAATGGCTTGTTGCGCCGTAACCTGCAATGGGGCTTGTTCGGTGAGAACGGCGTAAATGTTGTCGTAATAGGCTTGGTAGTTGCCACGTTCGCTCTCTATTGGGCTACGAATAACAATGCCGTTGATTTCGGTATGGAGTAATCCCCAGTTTTTTTCTGGTTCAGCATTCCAATCGCCTTGCGGTTTTATGCCTTTGAGTAATAGGGCTTCTTGGTTATCCATTGTGGCTTTGATGTAACTGCCTTTGGTGCCTTGCAACATAATATAAGGTGCGGGTTCGCGTGCGCATTTGGTGGAAGAAAGTACCACTTTTTTATCAGCATAGTAGAAAATAATTTCAAAATTATCTTCAGATTTTGCCCCTGCGCGTTGTGCTTTCATATCCGCATAAAGTGCGGTGGGAATTCCGAATAAATCCACACAATGATCGATTAAATGAACGCCCAAATCATAAACTAATCCAGCGCCAAATTCGCCCGTTTCTTTCCACGCTTTACTATTTGGTTTTTGGCTAAAACGTTCGTAACGCATTTCATAATGCACAATGTCACCCAATATTTTCTGGTCGAGTAGTTTTTTCACCGTTAAAGCACCGTTATCCCAACGGCGATTTTGGTAAACGGAAAGCATTACATTATGCTGTTTGGCAAGTTTATCTAGTTCTTCTGCTTGCGCAGGGTAAACCGCAAGAGGCTTTTCTACGATGACATTTTTTCCCGCTAAAATAGCTTGTTTAGCCATTTCATAATGCGTGAGATTAGGCGTGGTGATAATCACCAAGTCAATTTCAGGGCTGAGTAATTGTTCAAATTGATGTACCACTTGAATATAAGGGTACGCGTGTTTTGCATTTTCACTGTTACGCTCAAACACTTTACGCACTTGAAAACGTGGATCGAGATCTAAAAAAGGCAGATGAAAGGTTTTAGCAGACATTCCAAAGCCTGCAATGGCTACATTAATGATTTTTTCCATTTGATTTTCCTATTGAATTGCTTTTAATTTTTGCAAAATCGCCTGTTCGGGTAAGGCTTGAATTTTACGAATACGTTGAATAAGTAAGAATGCTGCCACGGTTAGGCTTACCACAAAACCTACCCAAAATCCTGCAGCACCGATGCTTGGCATTAGCCAATCGGTTCGCGATAATAGATAGCCCAGCGGCATTCCGATGCCCCAATAACAAAACATTGTGATGTATAAAATAGATTTGGTGTCTTTGTAGCCACGCAATGCCCCTGCGGTGATTACCTGAATGCTGTCGGAAAACTGGTATAACGCAGAAATCAACAATAAATGGCTAGCGATTAAAATCACGTCTTGATCTGAAACGTAAATTTTAGGAATTTGTTGATTAAATAAAACCATAATGAGTGCAGTAAAACAGGCGAGGCTCAGCCCCACAGCAAGCGCTGAATAGAATACTGCTTTTGCTTGTTGCAATAATCCTTCGCCCAAACGTTGCCCCACTAAAATGGTGGTTGCCATACCTAAGGACATTGGCAACATAAAAATAAAGGAACTGGTTGTCAGGGCAATTTGATGGCTAGCCACCACATCTGTTCCAAGGGGGGAGAGCAAAAGGGAAGAAAGGGCAAATAATGCCACTTCACAGAATAACGCAATACCAATAGGGAAGCCTAAGCCTAGCACTTTTTTTAATGTCGTCAGATTGGGTTTTTCGATCAATCCGTTAAACACGTTCAAATCACGCTGGCTTCTTGCGTGGCGAGAATAAGCAATCATCATTATACACATTGCCCAATTGACTATTGTCGTCGCGATCCCACAGCCTACCGCACCGAAAGCAGGCACGCCAAATTTACCATAAATAAATAGGTAATTGAGCGGAATATTGAGCAATAACCCAGCAAAAGTAATCACCATTGCTGGTTTTGTTTTTGCAATGCCATCATTCAGGCAGCGGAAATTTATCATCAGTAAATAGCCGGGTAAGCCCCATAGCATAATATGCAAGTAATCAATCGTGATATGGGCAAGTTTAGGATCCATTCCCATATGGCTGACAACATAATCGCTAAAATAAATGATAAGACCAATAGGAATGCAGCTTAATACCACCACCCATAAGCCTTGATGCACATAATGCGCAATGCGATGACGTTGCCCTGAACCATTAAGATAAGAAATAATTGGCGGTAAAGCGAGCAGTAAACCGTGTCCGAGCAAGACAAGTGGAAACCAAATTGAACCGGCGACAGAAATTGCTGCCATATCTGTGGCACTTACTCGCCCAGCCATAATGGTATCGACAATGCCCATTGAGTTTTGGGCAAATTGCGCCAGTAAAATAGGAAAAGCGATGGCGATTAACTTTTCCATTTCTTGGCGATGACGTTGAATGAACTTAAATAACATAAAAATATCCGAATTTGTTATATACTATTGCAAGTTTTACCGAATTAGCGGTGATGATTATTAAGATAAGAGAGTTAATTATGTTTACAGGAATCGTGCAGGGTGTTGCCCAAATTCATTCTATTGATGAAAAAACACATTTTAGAACACAGGTGGTGAAAATGCCACAGGAATTAACGGAAAATCTGGAAATTGGTGCGTCTGTGGCAAATAATGGCGTATGCTTAACGGTCACCAAAATCGAAGGCGATTTAGTCAGCTTTGATTTGATGACTGAAACCCTACGCATTACCAATTTAGGCGAATTGCAACAAGGCGATTGGGTGAATATTGAGCGTGCGATGAAAATGGGGGACGAAATTGGCGGTCATATTTTATCTGGCCACGTTTACACCACAGCAAAGGTATCGCAACGCATTGTGTCAGAAAATAATTTACAAATTTGGTTTACGTTGCCTGATCCTAGCTTGATGAAATATATTCTCACCAAAGGATTTATCGCCATAGACGGGATAAGCCTGACGATTGGTGAAGTAAAAGGCGATGAATTTTGTGTGAATCTTATCCCTGAAACACTTCATCGCACCTTGATTGGCAAACGTGAAGTGGGGGATTTCGTGAATATTGAAATTGATCCGCAAACCCAAGCCATTGTAGATACCGTGGAACGCTATTTAGCCAGCCGAGGTGAATAAAACATAATAAACCTAAAGTGCGGTGGAAAATCGTGAAATTTTTCACCGCACTTTGATCGGCAGCATTATATGCTAGGATATGAGCGGTTTGCAGCGGCAATAGAGGGGGGCAATATGCAAAACGATTTTTGGCATTCCGCGCTTTTTTCCATAAGCGTGACTTTACCGACGTTATTATTGTTAATACTTGGTATCGGATTACGAAAACGCAAAGTCATTGACGATAAATTTAGCCAGCAAGCCACTAGTGTGGTATTCAAAATCACCTTGCCCGCCTTACTTTTTCTTAATGTATTTAAAAATCCCATTGCGCAGTTGAATGAACAACTCGTTATGATTTTGGCGTGTGTGTTCGGAACCTTATTGCTATTCCTTTGTGCGGAGATTTTTGCGGCCAAATATGTGCCAGAAAAACGCGAACGTGGCACCTTTGTGCAAGGGGTCTATCGTGGAAATTGTAGCATTTTAGGGCTGGCGTTTTGCCTAAATGCTTATGGTGATGCAGCATTAGTGCCAGCCACCATTTATGCAGCGACTACCGCGATTATTTACAATGTGTTAGGTGTGATTACCTTAAGCCGCTCCCTTTCAGATGGGAAAGTGCATATTCCACGAATGATCTTAAACGTGGTAAAAAATCCCTTAATTATCAGCATATTATTAGGATTTTTAGCCAGTTATTTAAAACTGGCTATTCCTAAATTTATGCTCACCACAATTCAATATCTCGCCACGATGACGTTACCGCTCGCGTTAATTTGTGCGGGGGGCAATATTGAATTAAAAGCCTTGTATAAAATTTCTGGGATTTCTTTATGGGCAAGCGTTGGGCGTGTGATTATTGCACCGATCTTTATGGTGTTACTGGGCAAATTATTTGGTTTTAGCGGGGTAAATTTAGGGGTGATTTTTTTGATGAATGCGACACCAATGGCGGCTGCGGCTTATGCAATGGTGCGTGGAATGGGCGGCAATGCTAACACGGCAGCCAATATTATTGGCATTACAACCTTTGCATCAATGTTTATTTCCGCCTTGGGCTTAACCATTCTGCACCAAATGGGCTGGGTGTAAGAATAAAGCGAGATAAAAAGCAAAAAGGGCGAAAATCTTCGCCCTAAAATTTATTAAAAAATCACCGCACTTTATGGATTAAGCGAAATCTTCACCGAACAACATTCCCCTTGTTGGAGCGGTTGGGCAATTCTTGCGGTTTCCAAGCAAACCATTGTTTTATAACCTGTTTTACTAATGCCACTGGTGGATTTATGCCAAGGATTCCATAGCACGACATTACTTGCATTATGATGTGCGACATTAATGGTGCGTGCGTCCCCTTTATCTATAATTTGATGAGAAACAGGGGATTGCACTTTATAAATGCAATCAATGTGCTGATTAATTAAACGGGGAGAAGGCACATTTTCTTGTTGTTGGGTTAAGGTATTGAAACATTCGGTAGGCAAGTTTTTCACTTCCACATTAGCTACATCGCTCAAATTAAAATAACTGTGTAAGGCTAATTGAGCAGGCTGTTGAGCATAATGTTGGAAAATAATTTCGCAATCTTGGCTGAAGATCATTGTGGTTTTTGCTTCGATCAAATGATCAGATGAAAATAAGCAAAATTCCAACCGCACTTTATTTTCCTCAATTTTATAATCGCTGAGTTGCCACAAACTGATACGGGCGTAACCGTGTGCAGGGGATTTTGCTCCGCCGAACCAAGGGTAGCAAATTGGCACCCCACCGCGAATGGCATTGCCTAAGGTAAAGGGTTCAATTTCACTGAGCCAAAGCACCTCTTTTGACGTTCCTTTCGGCTGCCAGCTAAATAAATGTGCGCCTTGCAAGGCAATTAACGCTTTTCCTACGCGGTGTTCTAAAGCGATCACAGGGATTTCATTATATTGTTGTAAACGTAATTCTGGGGTCAGTTGTTTAATAGTGGTTATTGTTGTCATTCAATGCTTCTCCTTTAATTAGTTTAATGGTTTACTTCTTCCCGCAAAAATTTTCCGTGTTGTAGGAAAAGGGTGCGGTGGGTGAGTTTACCCAGTTCAGGATTATGCGTAACCATAACGATAGTTCTACCTTGCTGATTGAGTTCTGTGAGCAAATTCAGCACCAGTTTTTCATTTTTCTCATCAAGGTTTCCTGTAGGTTCATCGGCAAAAATAACGGGAGGCTGATTAACTAACGCTCTGGCAATACACACCCGTTGTTGTTCACCGCCAGAAAGTTGGCTTGGGCGGTGATTTATACGGTGTGCTAAGCCCACTTGTGTTAAAACCGCTTTTGCTGCCTCTTCATCAATCACACTGTGATAATGTTGTGCGAGCATCACATTTTCTAAGGCGGTGAGATAGGGAATAAGGTGAAATTGTTGGAATACTAAACCTATCTTTTCCGCACGGAAGCGTTGACGTCCTATTTCGTCTAGTTCTGCGGCGTCTACACCATCAAGAATCACCTTGCCTTCTGTTGCCGTATCTAGCCCAGTAAGAATGTTCATTAACGTTGTTTTACCTGAGCCTGATGCGCCCATTATGGCGACAAATTCCCCTTGAGCAATATGAATATTAATGTCTTCAAGGGCAGTAACTTGCCCAAAGCGTTTATATAAATGTTGGGTTTCTATCACATATTTTTCCATTTTATTCGCCTTTTAAAACGTTGGCTGTTTGAATTTCTAAAGCTCGGCGTGTTGGCACAATCACGGCAATAAACGCCACCGTGAGCGAGAGCAAAATCGTGATTGGAATCACTGGCAAGCGTAAATCAATATAAGCTTTAAATACGGTGATACCAAGAATTTGAGCAAGTAAATAACCTAAGATTAGCCCTACCACGATGGCACAAAATGCAATGAGCAAAATTTCTGTGCCAATTTGTTTAATAATATCTTGCTGTCTTGCGCCTAAGGCTTTTTGTAGTGCAAATTCTTTTGCTCGTTCACCTACAATCGCGATTAAGGTGGTGTTCACGCAAAGGGTGGCGAGAATGAGAATGACCACAGAAATCAAGCCCATTAATCCTTTGATTTTATCTAAAATCTGTCCTTCTGAAGCGGATACTTTAAGAATAGGGCGAATGGCAAGATCAGGATAGCGTTGTTGTAATTGGTGAGCAAATTGACTGACTTGTCCTTGATCGTTTTTCACATTTAGCAAGGTATTGGTGATCAAGCCTGTTTTATCCAGCCATTGTTGTGCAAATTCCAAGTTTACAATCAACATATTATCTGTGGCATCACCACTTTCTACAATGGCTTTAATGGTGAACTGATGCTTTTCCGCCCCTTTATTTAAGGTAATTTTATCGCCAAGATTAAGGTTTAACCGTTGTGCAAGCGATTTACCGATCATCGCATTGCGATCATCAAAATTGACGCCAATGGCTGACCCTGTGATTTGCCAATAAGGCGAGAGCGTGTGCATTGCATCAAACCATACGCCCATTATTACCACTTTTTCTAAATCAGCCCGTGCCACGCCATAAAGATAAGGGCTGGCTGCGGTAATTAATCCTTGTGGAGCTTGACGAAGAATTTGATCAAGGTCTTTTTCGTTCATTAAGCCACTGCTGTTTGAACCAATGTAAAAATTCGCCCCAAAGGTGCGTAATTCTTGGCTCATTTTGGTGTTGATGTCAAAATACACCGCTGCCATTGCCGTAACAATACTTGCACCTACGGTGAGTGCCGCAAAAATGATCATCACCCGTTGTAAACGTAACCGCAGTGCATTGATGATTAAACGCCAAAACATTGTACGTTTATGGATTAAGTGGGCATTATTGGCGACCATATAGCACCTCCACAGGATAGAGTTGTGCAATACGATGTGCTGGGAACCACGTACCAATTAGGGCAATAATAACGGACAGGACTAACACGCAAGGCACTACAATCCAAGCAAAGTCTAATGGTGCGCCAAATAGGGTGATCCCGATAAATTTGGCTAACCCCCAACCTGCCACGCAACCTAATGCACCACCAAGCAGGGCGCTGATAATGGCTTCACAGTAAAACAGTAAGACAATTTGCCATTGGTAAGCTCCTAGTGCTTTCATTAAACCAATTTCTTTGCTACGTTCGATAATGGTGGTGGTCATCAGTGAAGCTATCCCCATTGCAGCAGCAACGAGTGCGGCGACCGTAACCACTGCAAGTAAGAGCTGGATTTTTTCAATGACCACGCCTTCTGAGGCGGCAACTTGCCAGATTGGGCGAACCACTGCGCCAGAAATGGCTTCTTCTAATTGATGCGAAATAGAAGAAACATAAGCGGTGCAATACCAGCGATCATATTCTTCCGCCGCTAACGTATCAGGGTTATCGCGTGCTTTACGTGAAAGTTTATTTTCAGGTACTGTCAGGGCGGAAACCTTAATGCCTTGTACCTTGCCAGATAAATTTAATAAATTTTGCACCGCACTTAGGGGTAACACGATTTGCTGTTCTTCCGCGCCACCTGTGGTTAAAATGCCGACAATATGAATGCTAAGGGTTCGTTGGGTTTTACCTTCGTGATAACTTAGCTGAATTTGATCACCGATTTTCCATTTTGTGCTGTGCGCTAATTGATTTCCCAAAAGTGCGGGAATATTTTCAGCAAAATTATTCTGACTATCGTCCACCCATTGTCCTTCAACTTTCCAATAAGGGCTAATAATGCGTTGCCCTGTGTGGTAATCTTCTTCATCAGGAATGGCGATTTGATGGTCAAAAAAAGTGCCTAAAATGCCTATATTATGGGTATTGTTTTGCGTTAAATTGTTACCCTCAACTTCCGCACTGAGCAGAGGGGCAAAGCCCACAATATTATTACGCCAGAAAATATCTTTAACATTGGGCAATTCTTTCTCATCTAAAAAATCCTGTGTGGAAAGGCTATTACCCCCGTTAATTTCAGCCGAAAGCACTGCACTGCTGGCAGGTTCGATCAAAATATTTGCACCATAAGATTTCAGCTCACGCGCCATCTTATCGCCAATATCAATAGATACCGCAAGTAGTGCAGAAACAAGACCTGCGGCGAGAAAAATAGTCATAATAGCGAGCAGTTTACGTTTTAACCCGTGTCGCCAAGATTGTAATAACATTCGACTGAGCATTATGGATTTTCCTCTTTTGCCACATAATTTTCAGGGTGATCACGGAACGCATTGAGATTTTGCTCGTTAGCAAAAAAGTAAGTTTTGCCTGCGTAATTATATTTATGTTCCGCCGTGGTATTTTTCAATGTTGTGCCATCCACAGGATCTTTTACGTCTAATTCCACAATGGTAGAAAAATAGTTCAAGCCATCTTCAAGACTTTTTTTGCTGATGATGACGTCCGTATCCGTTTGTTGCCAATCTTCAATTGGCACAGGATTACATCCACCGGGCTTACCGATGGAAGGAATAAACATTCGTACGCCACAACCAACACAAACGACTTGATCGCCTTCCATTACATAGCCTTGATCGCCACACAAAATACAAGCATCAAACACTGCCGCCAAGCTGAGAGTTTTCGTTGAGCGATTGATAATGAAAAAACGTACCGCTTTACCATCGCTTGCAATCCACACGAAACGGTGCAGTTTTCCGTCTTTCACTTGTTCGATAGGAATGTGGATCCTGTTTTGTTTATCCAGTGTTACTACTTTAGCTTCAGAAAGTTGCGGTGGGCGAGAGGCAATTTGATCCCAATAAAGTTGTGCAGATAACATCGTACATAAGGCAATGCCTCCCCATAACAAAGTGCGTTGGCTTGTTTGCAATATCGCCAATTTTTTACGTTTTTCAATAGGCTGATGTGTCTGTTTTACCACAGCTTTATTGGCAAAATGTATTTTAATGGTAAATAAAATCAGGCTTAATGCGGTAAGTGCTGCGATAAAATAATTGGTATAGCTGATTAAATTGCTGGATTTTGCTACAAAACTTAACCGCGCTTTGGTCAGATCAATCACTTGCAATTTCATTAAGCCAAGTAACACTTCGCCTGTTAAAGGCAAGAGTAAAAAGAGGGTAGTGAGAGAAATCAGCAAAAAGGGAAGTGCGGTGCATTTTTTTGCTGTTTTCGTTTGTTTTAATAAAAGGTAGAGCCAAAATGCAAATAAAAAGCAAAAAATAAGGGCAAAAATCACCGCACTTAGATGTAGGATAAAATCCGTATTAATCACGTCTGTATTGGTAATCGCAGAAATATTGGGATCTCTTGCCCATAGCATTCCTGCGGCAAGATAAAGCATAAATTGGCAAAAATAAGCGAATTTACTTGAATGGAAAAAATGGACAAGATAGAACAGTACAAAGAGGGTCATTAAGAAAAGGTTTAGTCCTAGCTTAATTTGTTGGTTAGTTGGTAATTGTAAATATCCCATTACACCACAAATTAATCCTAAAAGAGAAAGTCCTATGATGGATTTGAGTTTAATATTTTGATAGTTAAGCCAGTTTATCCCTAATAATAATGAAATTGGTAAAATGGCTTGTAGTAGAAAGACAATGTAATAGTTCATAGCTTTTTAGATTTATATTGTATTTTAGTTATTTTAGGTGAATACATAGGTTCACCTCTACTGTTTTTGGATGTTTATTTATATCGTTGCATTGTTTTTGGACAGACATACAAGTCCGCCCTTACGGTTATGGAACTCTATTAATATTATTCCGTTGTTTTGGGCGGACAAACAGATCCGCCCCTACGGTTATGGAACTTTATTAATATCATTCTGTTGTTTTTGGGCGGACACACAGGTCTGCCGCTACGGTTATGGAACTTTATTAATATCATTCTGTTGTTTTTGAGCGGACACACAGGTCCGCCACTACGGTTATGGCACTTTATTAATATTATTCCGTTGTTTTTGGCGGACACACAGGACTGCCGCTACGGTTATGGAACTTTATTAATATTATTCCGTTGTTTTTGGGCCGACATACAAGTCCGCCCTTACGATTATGGAACTTTATTAATATTATTCCGTTGTTTTGGGCGGACGCATAGGTCAGTCCCTACGGTTATGGAACTCTATTAATATTATTCCGTTGTTTTGGGCGGACGCATAGGTCAGTCCCTACGGTTATGGAACTCTATTAATATTATTCCGTTGTTTTGGGCGGACACATAGGTCCGCCCCTACGGTTATGGAACTCTATTAATATTATTCCGTTGTTTTTGGGCGGACACACAGGACCGCCGCTACAGTTATGGAACTCTATTAATATTATTCCGTTGTTTTTGGGCGGACACACAGGTCCGCCTCTACGGTTATGGAGCTTTATTAATATTATTCCGTTGTTTTGGGCGGACACATAGGTCCGCCCCTACGGTTTTGGGAGCTTCGTTAGAAATATTGTGTGATATTTTGTATTTACTATATTATGTAGGGGGGACCTATGTGTCCACCCATTACCTTACCATCAATTCTGAAATAAGCTATCATTATTCCAATTATATGGATTACATTCTATATATTCAGCAATTTCGAGATAGGATTTTTCATTCCTTATAATATGCTCATAATAGCTTCTTTGCCAAAGTTTTCCCTCAAATGGTTTCCAATGATTGTTTTTGACATTTTTTATATAATTGTTTGTTGTCATTGTTTTAAACCATTGCACAATGGTTGGAATACTGTATTTTTGTTGTTCTTTAATGTATAAAATAAAGTGAATATGATTTGGCATCACGATATATTCTAAACATTCTACATTAGGAAATTTCTTTCCAAGTTCTAAGTACCAATATTGGATCATTTTTCCAACATCATTCATTAGCATTTTATGATTTTCGATATTACCAAATAGGCATTCTTTATTGTGAGTACAGACCGTAATAAAGTAGAGTCCTATTTGTGAATAGTCATAATGTTGTAGCCGAATTACTTTTCGTTTTGGTTTTTCCGTTACATTAGTCATTTTTATTTTGAGATATGGGCGGACACATCGGTCCGCCCCTACGGGTTATGTAACTCAATTTGTATCATTCTGTTTTCCGGGAAGACATATAGGATCGCCCTTACGGTTATGGAACTCTATTAATATTGTTTTGTTGTTTTTGGGCGGACACATCGGTCTGCCTCTACAGTTATGGAACTTTATTAATATTATTCCGTTGTTTTGGCGGACACATAGATCCGCCTCTACGCGTTATGTAACATTCAAATATTCTAGGGAATGTTAATAAGATATTTCTAGCATTGTAGGGGCGGACCGATGTGTCCGCCCAAAGACTAGAGATATTATTTTCTAATTTATCCGAGTGCTATGATATAAACTACTTCAATCCAGTAAATTTAAACTCATAGCTTACATCAAAAGGTTTCCACCAGCGACCTACTCCTGTTTCGCTGTCAGTATGGCGGTGCATACCTGCTTTTGATGGCGGATCGATATGATAGGTTACTTTGTAGTTACCCACGCCCATCATTTTCACGTTTGCGCCATAATGTGGGCCATCGCCGGCTACCATTGGCATAAATGTACCTTCTTGTTTTTCACCCGTATCGGTGTTTACAAGGGTGTATGCAATGGTTAAATATGGCATCCATTCACCTTCACCAAAGCCATTGTCGTTGCCTTTAGTGGCGTGAATATCCGCTTCAAGGTGAATATCTGAATCTTTAGCAGATAATCCCATTCCACGTGGTTCCATATCAATAGGTTGTAAATAAACGGCAGCAATTTCCATACCGTTCATTGTTACCGCTTCACCAATTGGGTATTCTTTGAAGGCAAGGGCGGAAGGTGCGGTTAAAATTCCCGCTAATAAAGTGGCTGCAACAAATGTTTTTTTCATAGGGACTCCTATCTGTTAAGGGGTTAAAATCAACATTAAGCCTGTTTTTTGCTTTGATATTTCATATAGAATAAAGCAAAAACGGCGGCGATAAGTAAAATAGCCTGAGGCGTTAGGGTTTCAACATAAGGATAAATGCCGAGCCACGAAATTTCTGGTACATTGGCAACCAGCGTTGGTTCAAACAGTTTTCCTTCAATCAGTTCTAGTACCGATTTTCCTGCGAAAATAAATGCCATTAAATACATAAAAGATCCCGTAAACATAAAGAACGGTTTAAGCGGTAATTTAACGACAGAATAACGCATAATGACATAGCAAATAGCAAGCACCACAATGCCTGCGACAATGCCCGCAAATAAATAGACATAGCTCATTGCATTAGTGGCATCCCCCGCTAACGCATAATAAAACAATACGGTCTCCGCACCTTCGCGATAAACAGCAAGAAAACTGGTGATCCACAAACCGATAAGTGATCCCGTGGTGAGGGCGGCGGAGAGTTTCCCTTCTAAATAGCGTTTCCAATTTTGCGCTTCAACTTTGGAAAGTAGCCAATAACTCATCATAAATAGCATTATTACTGCAATCATCATCGTAAAGCCTTCGAGTAATTCTCGACTTGCACCAGAATTAGAAAAGACCAATTGGAAAATCGCAGCGGTGATGACACTTGCAGTTAAGGCAACATAAACGGATTGTTTAATCACAGGCAATTTATCTTGATGATTATTTTTCACTAAATAAGCCACAATGGCCGCGACAATCAATAAGGCTTCTAAGCCTTCACGAAGCATAATCAAGAAACTGTAAAGAAACATTGTCCAATCGCTTTGCTGATTACCTTGCAACATTTCTACAGCTTTAGTTAAGTTTTGCGCTAAACCTTCTGCTTGTTGATGAAGCTGTTGTGCAGGCTGGTTGGCTTTCATCAAGCTGACTAAACGGGTAAAATAGCCCTCAATTTCCGTTTTGAAATGACTATCACGAGAGCCTATTTTATTTTCCATTCCACTGCTTTCAAAAATATCAAAATAAGTGTCTTGCACAGCAAGAATGGCTTTTTTACTTTCTCCCTTTTCAAATAAGGCAATGGCATTGGTAATACCTTGATTAACTTGGCTTGCCACGTCTGCCCAATTTTGATTATCAGAAAGATCTTGCGAATTTTGCACCGCACTTTGATTTGTAGCTTGCGCTGTTTTCGTGGTTGGAAGTTGAGGAAGTTGTTCTTCTATATCTTGTAATAAGGCGGTGATTTGGTAACCCAAGGCATTAATTTGTTGAGGCTGTTCACTTAATTTGATGAGATCGTAAAATTGCTGATTGATACTCGCAGAAATAGCAGCAGAACGATTTTTACGAATGGACATTTCCATTTCGCTGTTTTTATAGCCATCGTATTGGGCTTGCTGAATAAGTTTTTTCGCTTGGGTAAGATCACCTTTTTGGTACGTGCTGATGGCTTGTGCGAGTAGATCATCAATGGTTCTAAAACTTTCCTGCCAATAAGGATCAATCTCATTATGCTGATAAACATCGTGCTGATTAGAAGCGTTGAGCTGATGACCTTGTTCTAAAACAGGCAAGACGAATTGCAGATCTTGTTTTAGTTGGCTGATTTTATTCTGCACTTCAGACAAGGGTTTACCTTCACCGATCATTTTACGGATTTCACCAAAAGTGGCTTCCATTTGGTAACTTTTTTGCGCAGAAAAGTTAATGCGAATTGGCCCTTCTAAATTTTCAAACACTTCAAAATAAGCCATTTGCACTTCGCTGCGCGCGTCATCAACTTGCTTTTCTTGGTAAAGCTGAGCGGTTTTATCAAGACGATTTTCGATGTCTTGAATCCATTGTTGATAGTTTTCAGATGCAGAGGAGAAAGAAGTGAAAAAGATCAAAGCTAAACATAATAGATAACGATAGTAACGCAAAAGCCCCATTTTTATTCTCTAATCTAAATAAAAGTTATTCTTATTTCTCTCTATTATCCTCACATTTAGGAATTTGGCAAGAAAAAGAGCAGGAATATTCTGAAACGAGTTTCTTTAGTTGATAGAGATCAAAGTTCATTTTCCCAGAATGATTAGGAATATCCTAAAAGGAATGTGTTTTTAAATTTACAAAAGATTACATAAAAAAATTTGAGAATTTTCTATTTAATTGATACTATTTAATCGATTTACTCTAGGCTAGGGTATCACTCTATTGTTGAGTTTTAAAGTAGTTAGCCAGTTAATCATGTTGGTTAATTTTTATTTTTTAATTTCCATTTAGGATTTTTAGTATGAACAAAATATTTCGTATCGTCTGGAATCAGTCCCTACAGACGTGGGTGGTTGTTTCCGAATTAGCCTCTCGTCATGGCAAACCGACAACAATCGTTGGTTCTGTTAAAAAGACATCAAAAACCTTAAAAAGTTTCTTTTTAAATTCTCTTTCTCTCAGTGTGCTTCTTGCATTGCCTACAGCCGCAAATGCGTATGTAGCATTTAACTATACAGATGAAGATGGCACAGTACATAATGTTGATACAGGTGTTATAGGCGGTGATTCATCTGGCACAACAGTTAGACGTAAGGCACAGGCAAGCGATGATCCTAAAATTCAGCCTTTAAATTATAGAACCCCTGGTAATATGACTTTTGCAACGCCAGATGATACTACTCTTTCTACTGCGGCTACAGGTTCAGGTGGATCTAAATTATATACTGAAAATACCGGTATGACTCAAAGTGGTATTGCGATTGGTAATTTTGCTAATACAATTAGTAAAGCTGGACAAAGCAGAACGAATGGTGGGGTTGCATCTTCAGGGATTGCAATTGGTAATTATGCAACTGCAGAAGGTGGTATGTCTATTGCCTTAGGTTCTTTTACTCATGCGAGTGATATTGGTGCGATTGCTTTAGGAACAGCAGCGCGTGCAGCGGCATTCAATTCTTTAGCGGTGATGCGCCAAGCTTCGGCAGCAGGGAACATGTCGATGGCAATTGGTACTGCAGCTTATGCTAAAGGAACTGGTGGCATCGCAATGGGACAATCAGCTACCGCAACAGGTAATCGTTCGGTTGCTATCGGTAGTGCAAATGCGGATATTAAATTAGTTGATGGTGGTTTAGGCTCTACTGTTGGAATGACTACTTATACAGAGGACAGTAGTACAAAAGCTGATGGTGATTCCTCTGTGGCCGTGGGGTCTGTAGCTCGAGCGGGAGGAGACAGATCAATTGCGATAGGTGCTAATGCGAGAGTCGAAGCTGATAATACAAGTGCCGATAATAAAGCGCCTAATGCTATTGCAATTGGTTCAAGTGCAAGAACTAACTATGAAAATAATATTGCGATTGGTAATCAGGCTACGGCCACAAGCCCTTCATTAACCTATTCAGGAGTGCGTGGCAATAATGGTCACCCTGGAATCTTAGAAGCAAATGCTTTAGATATGTATTATCGTAATGCTGATTCAGAAGCTCTTAAAGGATTTGGTACTGTTTCAGTTGGTGATAGAGCAAGTGCTATGAATGGTGGGGTTGCGCTTGGGGGAAATGCCATTGCTAATACAGTGTCTGTTTCGGTGGGTTTACAATCTAACTCTGCTAATTCGGGTGTATCTGTAGGTACAGCGAGTTACTCTGACAATGCTTCCGTTGCAGCCGGTCGTCAAGCATATTCTGATAAATTAGGTGTTGCTGTAGGTACAACAGCGGTAGCCAATGCGATTAGTACTGTTGCTGTAGGTGCTTCAGCCACTGCAAATGCTAAGGGGGCGATTGCTATTGGTGGGCGTGATACTTCGACCAATACATTAACTAATGGGGATTATGATTATTCTTTAGAAAATTCAACAAAAGCAACGGGCGCATCTTCTATTTCTATTGGTACAAAAGCGAGTGCAAGTAAAGCCAACGCTATTGCCCAAGGTACCTTATCAAATGCGGCAGGAACGAGAAGTATTGCTATCGGTACAGAGGCTGTTGCGGGTAATAAAAGTGAACAGGTAGATACTATTGCGATTGGTACTAAGTCTTTAGCCAATACCGTGGGAGGTATTGCGCTTGGTGGAGAAGCTAAATCTACAGGCAATGGCGCTACTGCGGTAGGTTCTTATGCAAATGCTTTGGCAACAGCATCTTCTGCGTTTGGTAATCATGCAAACGCTTCTGCAGAGGCTGCTACTGCGATTGGTCGTCAGTCTCTTGCTGGTAGAAATGCTTCTGCACTTGGTACAGCAGCTAAAGCGACAGGAGATAGCTCTATTGCTATTGGTGCTGGAGCCCAAGCACAAGGAGCTAATGCCATTTCTATTGGTACAGGAAACGTCGTAAGCGGAAATAACTCTGGTGCAATTGGTGATCCTACAACAATTAGTGGTGAAGGTACTTATTCTTTAGGTAATAATAATGGCACTATCGCTGCTAGTAATTCTGGAGTCTTTGGTAATGATAATACTTTTGCAGAAGGCGCTAATGATAGTATCCGTGTGATTGGTAACCATAACACAATACAAACTTCCAATGTTCAGATTTTAGGTAATGATATTACTGCTGGGGTTGCTAACTCTGCTTATATCGGTTCAAGTAGCCGAGCAGCTGCTGGCAATACAGTAGGGTCTAAAAATAAGAAAAAAGATGGTTCAGATGGAAATACGACAACTGCAGGTGATGGCGGTACAGTAACTAATGCAACTGTTGGTGCAATCACTTATGGTGGTTTTGCCGGGGCTCAAGCTCACGGTGTAGTAACCGTTGGAGCAGCTGGAAATGAACGCCGTATCCAAAATGTTGCCGCAGGTGAAATTTCTGCAACTTCAACAGATGCAATCAATGGTTCACAGCTTTATGCAACAAATAATGTGGTTAATAATGTTGCGAATAGTGTTAAAAATGTTTTAGGCGGCGATGCAGCAGTAGATCCGAATACAGGAAATATTACTTATGGTAATACAACTCAAAACGGTAGTGGTGATACCGATGGTGTTGGTGGTACTGGTAAAACAACGATTGATGAAGCCATTAAGCATGTAAATCAAGGTTGGAAAGCAACAGTATCTAATTCTGATGGTGGCGAACAATCTGGTCAAATGGAAGATGCTATTCAACCAGGTGAAACTTTAACTTTTGATGCGGGTAAAAATATTAAATTAACCCAATCAGAAGGTAAGATCAGCATCGCAACTAAAGATGATGTTAATTTAAATAGTGTAACAGCAAATACTGTAACAACAGGTAATACATCAATGAATACTGATGGTTTAACTATCACTAAAGATGGGAAACCTACAAAAGTTGAAGCTGGTAAGGTTACAGGTTTAGATGAGCGTAATCCAACTGATAATAAGGTTGATTATGGTACAGGTGAAAATGCTGGTCGTGCTGCAACTGAAAGTGCGGTGAAATCTGTTGATGATAAAGTAAATGCGGCTGAATTTGGCTTAAAAGCACAAGATACCAAAGAGGTTAAGAAAAAACTTAATAACACTATTGAAGTGGTTGGTGCTGATTCAAATATTTCAACTAAAGTTGAGGACAGCAAATTAAAAATTGAACTTGCTAAAACCCTTGATTTAGGTGAGAACGGAAGTGTTACTATCAATGGCAATACTCTAAATAAAGATGGATTAACACTTGCAAATAATGGACCAAGCATCACTAAAGATGGTATTAGTGCAGGTAATAAAAAAGTAACTAATGTTGCTGATGGAGAGATCTCTGAGACCTCTAAAGATGCAGTAAATGGTAGCCAGTTATATGCAACTAATAAGAAAGTTGATATTAATACTCAAAACATTGCCAAAGGCACAAAATATGCCGGTGATGTTGGCGAAAACAGTGGTGCAAACACGTTTACTCGTCAGTTAGGTGAAGTAACTAATGTTAAAGGTGGTGTTACCGAAGCGGAGAAACTTTCTGATAATAATATCGGGGTGGTTTCAAATAACACTGATACTTTAACTGTTAAATTAGCGAAAAGTTTAGCTGGTTTAACTGATGCAACTTTTGGTACATCAGATGCTGACAAAACTGTTATCAATAAAGATGGTGTAACTATCAACAAAGATAATGGTAGCGGTGCAAATGATCCAGCTAAAACTGTTAGTTTAACAGAAAATGGATTAAATAATGGTGATAACAAAATCACTAATGTTGCAAGTGGTTTAGATGGTCAAGAGTTAGATAAAGCTTCTGGTGATACGCTTAAAAATGCTACCAATGTAGGTGATTTACAAAAAGCTGCGAATGATTTAACCGATAAAGGTTTTGCTTTAGCTGATGATAAAAACACTCAAGTGAAGAAAAAATTGGGTGAAGCTATTCAGATTAAAGGTGAAGATGGCATTACTGTTACTGCGGATAGCACAGATAATTCATTAAAACTAGCTTTAGGAAATACTGTAACTGTTGGTGAACCTGAAAATGGTGGAGCTGGTCAAGCTGGCACAATCAATGTTGTTGGTAAAGATGGCAAAGATGGTGTAAGCATTAAAGGTGATACTGGAGCAGAGGGTAAACCAGGTATTAGCATTGCAGGAAAAGACGGTGTTGATGGCGTAACTTTAACGACAAAAGTTGATGGTCAGCCTGGTGTTGATGGTAAAGGTGCGACTGACGGTACAAACACTAAACCTCGTCTTGAAGTCAATGGTGAAGAAGTTGCGACTTTGAATGATGGTTTAAAATTCCAAGGTGATAAAGGCGATGTCATTAATAAGAAGTTAAATGAAACTTTAGCTATTAAAGGCAAGTTAGGCTCAGATGCAGAAGTTACTGATAAAAACTTGCGTGTAGATAGTGAAGGTGGTGAATTAGTTCTTAAAATGGCTAAAACCTTAACTGAATTAACCAGCGCGACTTTTGGTAATGATCCTACTGCTTCTGATGCAGGAACAAAACCAGGGGTTAAAATTGATGGTGATACAGGTGCTATTACCTCTAATAATGCAGCAGGTAACACGATTACGATCAATAACCCAGAAGGTCAAATTACAGGTGTTACTAGTGGTTTAGGTAGTAAGACAATTTCTTCATTAGGAGATAATGCACCTGAATTAACTAATGTTGCTAATATTGGTGATTTGAAAAATATTGCTGATACGGGTTGGAAGTTACAGACTAATTCTAATACTGAGACCACAGTTAAAATTGGTGATACTGTTCAAGTAGTTGATGGTGCAAATACCAAAGTTTCAACGGTAACTGATGCTGATGGCAAACATACTTTCCATGTTGATGTAACTGGTTTACCAGTTGCGTATACTGACGCAAATGGAAATCCGTTAGTGAAAGTAGGTGATAAATTCTATAAAGCTAGCGATGTAACTAACGGTGTTGTAAATAATAATGCTGAAGAGGCGACCCCAACAGGAACAACTTTAGTTTCTAAAGATGGTGCAGCAGAACCTCAAACACTAGATAATGTGAAGAGTGCGATTGACCCTGATGGTAATAAAACCGACAGTGACTTTACTGACGCTTTAGAGACCGCAGCAACAAATTCACCAAATAAAGCAGTAAATGTTAAAGATCTGAAAAATACATCGGATGCACTGACAAATAAAGGTTTTGCTTTATCTGATGATAGTAATACCGAAGTGAAGAAAAACCTTGGTGAAGCAATTCAGATCAAAGGTGAAGACGGTATTACGGTTACTGCTGATACTGCAAATAACTCATTAAAATTAGCATTAGGCAATGAAGTTACAGTTGGCGAAAAAGCTAAAGATGGTACGCCTGGACAAGCGGGTACAATCAATGTTGTAGGTAAAGACGGCAAAGATGGTGTAAGCATTAAAGGTGATACTGGACCAGAGGGTAAACCAGGTATCAGCATTGCAGGAAAAGATGGTGCTAATGGTGTAACGTTAACCACAAAAGTTGATGGTAAGCCTGGAGTTGATGGTACAACTAATAAGCCTCGTCTTGAAGTCAATGATGAGGAAGTCGCAACCTTGAATGATGGCTTAAAATTCAAAGGGAATGGTGATGAAACTGTAGCTAAGAAACTGAATGAAACCTTAACTGTTAAAGGTGGATTGGCTCAGGGTGAAGATGCTACTGATGCGAATACGCGTGTTGATGTAACAGGCGGAGAGCTAGTTGTTAAATTAGCTAAGAATCTTACTGATTTAACTTCTGCAACATTCACTGATAATACGACAGGTGATTCTACAGAAATCACAGGCGGTGCTATTACTACAACTAATAATGATGGTAGTAATGTAGCATTACGTACAGCAACTGAAACCAGTTTCATCGGTGGCCCTAATGATACCGTTAAATTAAGCAATGAAGGCTTAGATAATGGTAATAATCAGATCACTAATGTTGCAAGTGGTTTAGGTGACACTGCTCTTGAAGATGCAACGGGTGATACATTAACTAATGCTGCAAATATTGCTGATGTGAAAAAAGCTAGAACGACAGTAACTTCTAGTGATGACTCTATTCTAGTTGGAGAAACAACCGAAGAAGATGGGCATACAAATTATGATTTAACTGTTGATAAACAAAAAATTGTAGAGGGTGCTCAATTACCAGTTGTTTATACAGATGCTGAAGGCAATAAATTATATAAACAAGCAGATGGTTCGTTTAATACTCAGGCAGATGGTCAGGGTAAACGTGTTGAAGCAGCTGATGTTATTGCTTCTATGAATAGTGGTGACGGTTCAACTTCTACACCAACTAAGTTAGCTAATGTTGGTTCAAGCATTGCAGATCAAAAAGGCGATACTTATCTTGATAAATTAGATGCTGCAAATA
Source organism: Avibacterium sp. 20-132 (assembly GCF_023611925.1). Taxonomy (NCBI): domain Bacteria; kingdom Pseudomonadati; phylum Pseudomonadota; class Gammaproteobacteria; order Pasteurellales; family Pasteurellaceae; genus Avibacterium; species Avibacterium sp. 20-132. The sequence goes on along the minus strand of NZ_CP091456.1, from coordinate 2,544,184 downwards.
CAGCAAATGCGAACAATGCTGTAAATGTAAGTGATTTGAAAAACACTGCTGATGCATTAACTAATAAAGGTTTTGGTTTAACCGCACAAGACGGTAACGCTGTAACCAAAAAACTTGGTGAAACAGTTGAAGTTGTTGGTGGGGCTGAAGATGCTGTAACTACTACCGCGAAAAATGTTCGTACTGTTGTGAATAACGGTAAAATTGAAGTTCAAGTAGCAGAAGCACCGGAGTTTAAAGAGGTTACTGTAACCAATGGTAAAGATGGTGCAGATGGTAAATCTGTTGTTGTGAAACCAGATGCAATCGTATTCAACGGTGTTGATGGTGTGGACGGCAAAGATGGTACCGATGGACAAAATGGTCAAGTAAGCGTAAAAGTAGAGAAAGGCGAGCCTGGACTTGCTGGCAATGATGGCAAAGATGGCGAAAGCAAAACTCGTATCGTTTACGAAAAACCAAATGGTGACAAAGAGACTGTTGCAACCTTAAATGATGGCTTAAAATTCAAAGGTAACGGTGACAAAGTTGTTGAGAAAAAACTTAACGAAACTTTAACTGTTAAAGGTGGATTAGCCGAAGATAAAGATGTAACGGATGCAAATACCCGAGTTGATGTTGATGATGAAGGTAATTTAGTTGTGAAAATGGCTAAAGAGCTGACAGATTTAACCAGCGCGGTGTTTGGTAATAATCCTGTTGATAATAAAGGTGTAGAAAATAAACCAGGTGTCAATGTAGATGGTTCAACAGGTGCAATTACCACACAAAATGCTGCAGGTAACCAGATTGTGATTAATAATCCTGCTGGTCAAATCACGGGCGTTGAGAGTGGTTTAGGTGATACTAAACTTGAAGAAGCTAAAGGCGATACATTGAAAAATGTTGCTAATATTGGTGATTTGCAGAATGTTTCTAAAAAATTAACGGATACTGGTTGGAAGTTACAAACTAATGATGGTACTGAAAGCACAGTTAAATTAGGTGAAACTGTTCAAGTGGTTGATGGTGCAAATACCAAAGTTTCAACAGTCACTGATGCTAATGGCAAACATACATTCCATGTTGATGTAACCGGTTTACCAGTTGCTTATACTGATGAAGATGGAAATCCGTTAGTGAAAGTAGGCGATAAATTCTATAAAGCTAGTGATGTTACAGATGGTGTGGTTAACCAAGATGCACCAGAAGCGACACCAACAGGAACGACTTTAGTTTCTAAAGATGGTACTGCTACGCCTCAAACATTGGATAATGTGAAGAGTGTAATTGAAACTCCGACTGAGGATAAAGATTTCTCAACAGTATTAAAAGAAGCTGCTGACAGCAAACCAAACAGTGCTGTCAATGTAAGTGATCTGAAAAATACTTCAGATGCTTTAACAGCTAAAGGATTTGGTTTAACTGATGATAGCGGTAATAAAGTTACTCAAGAATTAGGTAAACAAATCCAAATTAAAGGCGTTGATGGCGTAACAGTAACGGCTAAAGATGCAGAGCAAGACGGCCGCCGCCTAGAAGTTTCACTTTCTGGTGATGTTCGTGTAAGCGGTAAAGATGGCAAAGATGGAACTATCGGAGTCAAAGGTGCTGATGGTCGTGATGGCACAACAATCACTAAAGATGCAATTGTCTTTAATGGTGTTGATGGCGTAAACGGCAAAGATGGTGCTGACGGTAAAGATGGTCAAGCAAGCATTAAGGTCGAGAAAGGAGCAAAAGGCCTAGATGGTAATGACGGTAAAGATGGCGAAAGCAAAACTCGTATCGTTTATGAAAAACCAAATGGCGAAAAAGAAGAAGTTGCAACATTAAACGATGGTTTACGTTTTGAAGGTGATACTGGTGAAACCATTGATAAGAAACTAAATACCACGTTAAAACTATCTGGAAAAGCAAGTGAGAATGGTGGTTTAGAGTCCGATGCTGCAGTAACAGATAAAAATTTACGTGTAGATAGCATCAATGGTCAATTAGTAATTCAAATGGCGCAGGCATTAAGAGATTTAACTAGTGCAACATTTGGTAACCCAGAAAATCCAACATCAGATAATCCGGTTACGACGATTACTAATAATGGTATGACTATCAATAACGGTACGCCAGCAGAAACGGTAAGCTTGACGAAAGATGGCTTAAATAATGGTGGAAATCAAATCACAAATGTTGCGAGTGGTTTGGGAGATAAAGATATTTCTTCATTAGAAGATAATGATCCTACATTAACTAACGCAGCTAATATCGGTGATTTGAAAAATGTTTCTGATAATTTAACTAATACAGGTTGGAAATTACAAACTAATGACGGTAATGCACAAACTGTTAAATTAGGTGAAACTGTTCAAGTTGTTGATGGTGCGAATACAAAAGTTTCTACTATTACAAGCAAGGATGGCGTTCATTCTTACCATATTGATGTAACAGGTTTACCAATTGTTTATACTGATGAACAAGGTAATCCATTAGTGAAAGTAGGTGATACATTCTATAAAGCAAGTGATTTAGAAAATGGCTTGCCAAAAGAAGGTGCACAGCCAGCTACTCCAGCAGGTACATCATTAGTAGCACAAGATGGTTCAGCGACTCCACAAACTTTGGATAATGTGAAAAGTGTGATTGCTCCTCAAAATGGTGAAGATTTCACAAAAGCATTAGAAAAAGCAGCTGAAAGTAAGCCAAATAGCGCTGTAAATGTAAGTGACTTACATAATACGGCAAATGCACTAACTGAAAATTTAACGCAAAAAGGATTTGGTTTAACTGATGATAGCGGTAAGGAAGTTACTCAAGAATTAGGTAAACAAATTCAAATTAAAGGTAAAGATGGTGTTACTGTTACAGCCGATGCGAATGATAAATCATTAACCGTTGCTTTAGAAGGTGATGTTCGTGTAAGCGGTAAAGATGGCAAAGATGGAACTATCGGAGTCAAAGGTGCTGATGGTCGTGATGGCACAACAATCACTAAAGATGCAATTGTCTTTAATGGTGTTGATGGCGTAAACGGCAAAGATGGTGCTGACGGTAAAGATGGTCAAGCAAGCATTAAGGTCGAGAAAGGTGCAAAAGGCCTAGATGGTAATGACGGTAAAGATGGCGAAAGCAAAACTCGTATCGTTTATGAAAAACCAAATGGTGAAAAAGAAGAAGTTGCAACCTTGAATGATGGCTTAATCTTCCAGGGTAATGGTACCGACACTGTTGCGAAAAAACTAAATGAAACCTTACAAATTAAAGGTGGTTTAGATAATAATGCAAAAGCAACGGATGCGAATACCCGTGTTGATGTGGAAGATGGTGCTTTAGTTGTGAAAATGGCTAAAGATCTGACAGACCTAGATTCTGCTACATTCGGTAAGGATGGTGATAACACAGTCATTAATAAAGATGGCATTACTATTACTAATTCTAATCCAACTAAACCAAATGTAAGTTTAACTGAAAATGGTTTAAGCAATGGTGATAATAAAATTACCAATGTTGCGGAGGGGACAGATGATACTGATGCTGTTAATGTGAAGCAGTTAAAAGAAGCTGCTGCGGCAGCGACAACAACAGTTGAATCTTCTGATGGTACAATTGATGTAAGTCGTCCTCAGCCTCAACCAGAAGATGGTCATATTCACTATGACTTGAAAGTGAACTCTCAAAAAGTGGTTGAGAATGCACAATTACCAGTGGTTTATACCAATAAAGATGGTGATAAAGTGTATAAACAGGCAGATGGTTCATTTAATACTAAGCCAGATGGTAGTGGTACAAAAGTTGAAGCTGGTGATATTATTGCATCAATGAATAGTGGCGATGGTTCAACTACTTCTCCGACTAAATTAGCGAATGTAGGTACATCTATTGGAGACATTAGTCCAACTGTAGATGGTAAGGCTGTTCCTGCTGACAAAGCGAACTTCTTAGATCAACTTGCAGAAGCAGGTAAAGATGGAAGTAAAGTAGCTAATAATGCAGTTAATGTAAGTGATCTACACAACACAGCAGATGCATTAGTTAATAAAGGCTTTAACATTGCAGCAGATAAGGGTGGTGATGATAATGTAAGATTAGGAGAAACAGTTAAATTTACTGATCCTAATAAAAATATCATTACAACTGTAAAAGACAATGAGATCCAATTTGCCTTAAATAGTGAAGTATCTATTGGTGGTAAAGATGGTAAACCTGGCTCTATTGGTGTGAAAGGTGCTGATGGCAAAGATGCTGTAGCAATCAATGGCGCTGATGGCGGCTCAATTGTTGTTGGTGGCAAAGATGGTGTTCCAGGAAAAGATGGTGCTCCAGGTATTGCAATTAATGGCAAAGATGGTTCTATCGGTATTGCTGGTAAAGATGGTTCAAATGCTGGTGTAACTGTTGCACAAGGCGAAAAAGGACTGGCTGGTAATGATGGTAAAGATGGCGAGAGCAAAACTCGTATTGTTTACACTAAACCAGATGGTAATACTGAACAAGTCGCTACCTTAAATGATGGCATCAAATACCAAGGCGATGTTGGTAATGCTCAAATGACATTAAATAACACAACTCAAATTGTGGGTGGTGTAACTAATGCAGAAGATCTTACTGATAACAACATTGGTGTTGTTGCAAAACAAGATGGTAAGAATGCTAAGCTAACAGTTAAACTTGCTAAGGATCTTAAAGGTCTAAATTCCGTCACTACGACAGATGCAGCTGGAAACTCTACAACTGTTCAAGGTAATGGTGTAACAATTAGCGGTCCAAATGCAGCTGGTAATAACAGTACAGTAAGTTTGACAACTAATGGCCTAAATAACGGCGGTAACCGTATTACTAATGTAGCAGATGGTAAAGATGATACTGATGCTGTAAATGTAAGACAGTTAAAAGGTGCTGTTGGTAACATTAACAATAACATCAATAAACTTAATAAAGACCTTCGTGCAGGTATTGCAGGAGCAACTGCGACAGCTGGTTTACCACAGGTTTATATGCCTGGTAAATCAATGGTAGCTGCAGCGGCAGGTACTTATAAAGGACAAGGTGCTATTGCTGTTGGTTACTCAAGAGCAAGTGATAATGGTAAAGTTATCTTGAAATTAACCGGTAATGCAAATACTCGTGGAGACTTTGGTGGCTCTGTAGGTGTTGGTTATCAATGGTAATTTTCTAAGATAATTATTTATCTCATAAGAATCCTTCCCTTTTAGGGAAGGATTTTTTTTATAAGAATTATATGAAGATTAGTGATATAGGCGTTTGAAATGAAAATAAGGCAATGTGCAGCAACCGCTGTTTACAGATAGCACATAAAGGTGTTGGTAAGATCGTATTATTTTTAGTTTAAATGACTATAAAAATATTGCATTAGATGTATTATTAACGTTAGCTATATAGTTTTTTAAGTATGAAATGAGGTAGCCAGTTGTTAAATATAGTTGATTAAAGTTAAAAAATGAAAGAATGATCTAACTTTACTGGCAGGTACTCAAGGAGTTACTAATACAGTATTATTCATTTACTTTATGTTTTATCTTATATGTATCAATTCTATTTGGTTGCACTGGTAATGAGAAAACAGAGGAAAAACATAAATTTGTTGCTGGTAGCAAGGGCTTAGAATTCTGGTTAAAACTCTAAAAGAAAGTAAGAACAATGCGTTTTACCCCAATTTACCTTATTGGTGTTCAAAGTATAAAGATAATTTAGAAGAACGTTCAGCTAAATCAGCTGACAAAGGTAATTTCCTTATAAATATAAAAAAGAGTAAGAGTGTGAATTATGCTAATCTTAAATATTACGAGAAATAAGCATTTATCTCTAAAGAGCATCTTGAATTAAATATTGAAAAGACAACAAATAGATTATAAGGATTATTTAATGAATTAAAGAGTGCGTTGATAAATTATAACTGATTGAAAAAATGTAATATTATGTTTATGAATGATTTTTTTTAAACGAAATAGTCGCTAACAATCTAAAAAATAATTATTAGCAACTAGTTGTCCGTTACACTGAAAAAGTACTTAGCATAGAATTCGTCAAATATTAAAAATATAATTGAATAGAAAGAAATTTTAGAAAGACTATTTTTTACTCTAAAAGATCATTTTATAAAATATCTATCATTTAATTACACTCAATTTTTCAACCTCAAATTTGCAAATAGTAATTGGTTTTTCTATACAAGGATAAGTAAAAAATATATTATTGTTAGTGCTAATATTTTTAGATAACACAAAAAAATTATTACTTTTTGCAAGGATATAGTACTTTTGATGTTCAATTTCTAGAGATGCATATTCGTGTTTAAAAGCTGGTCTGAAATATCCAATAGTAAATGCAGAAACAATAAAGTATAGGTATATAAAGAGCATAATATAAATTGGATTTAGCTTCTTTCTTTTGATCAGTCTATTAAGATTTTGTGGGCTTATACTTTGATATTTAAGCTTTACAAATAGTGGAATTGTAATTGCAATTAATGTATAACTGATTAGTAATACAGCACTGACATGTTGTATTAGTAAGATTGCTTGTAAAACAATAGGGGAAGAGAGTGCCGTGAAGACAATAAAAACACGTAAGCGGTTCATAAATCTATCAGAAAAATGATCTTTTGCTTTTCTAATAATATACAAACCAACAATATAGACAAAAGAAATAATTATAGAAATAAATAAGACATACCCTAAACTTCTTGCTATATTTGGAATGCCTACTTCCACAAGTTCCCAGGGAAATTGATAATAAAAAGATTGTGCCCAGCCATAGGAATAGGCTACAGACCAACCAATTCCGATTAGAAAAGTAACGATAATTGATGAACGAAGAATTTTTTCTAAGTAGTTATCCATATAACCTTTATTCAGAGAACAAAAAGCCTTGCTTTATAAGCAAGGCTAAAATTCTATTTTTTAATTATAAACCTTCAGAAGCCCATTTAGCAGCAACACAACGATTTGGTGCGGTAACAATTGTACCATCTTTTTTCTTATATGGAGTTGGGTCGTATTCTTTTGTACAACCAACACCATTGTATTCACTTGGATCAACTGGAACTGGTTGGCCAGCTGAAGCGATAACTTGTGAAGATAATAGGGCTGCGATAGCACCTAACATTAATTTAGATTTAAGTTTCATAATGAACTCCTTTGTTATTATTTTTTTGGATTTATTGTTAAACATGAGTTAATAACAACCTAACTCGTTTGTTAGATTACTCTTTTATGTGGGAAAGTCAATACTTTATCTTGTCTGACCAGAAATAATAATTATTTTATTAACTTAAATAAATTCAATAGGTTATGCTTAATATTCTTATTAAGGTTATAGCCATATATATCCATGGATAAATAAAAGATTATTTTGTATGAATAGCATGTTTTCTAGAAAATAGAAAACAGTACACCTTAATGTTTTAGAGAGCTGATGAGCTGAGTATTTGCTCTTTTTCTTATTTTAATTGACGTATAATCGCTGGAGATATTGTTTCGTTAAATTTATGTAATGACCTGAAAAACGATGGCTAAAATTTAATAAATAATAAAGCTGATAAAGCGGTTTACGTTGTGCATAGCCCTCATCAATAGGTAAAGTGCGGTGATAATTTTGGTAAAATTTTTCTGGGAATGGTTGAAACAATTCGCTAAATGCGAGATCGCATTCGTGATCGCCCCAGTAGCAGGCTGGATCGTAAGTAAAAGGTTTGCCAGTTACTGTTGCACAATTTTCAATCCAAAGATTACCGTGTAATAGCGCAGGCTTTGGTTGATGTTTGGCTAAACGTTTGGCAACAAGGGCAACCAACTTATCAATATCCGCAAAGTCTAAACCTTTTTCTTTACAGATCTGTAATTGCCAGCCAATACGCTGTTCGCTAAAAAAGGTTGCCCAATTATCTGACCACCCATTTGGTTGATACACTGGTCCAAGCCAAGTATCGAAATCAAATCCGTAATGCTCAACGTTTCCCCATTGATGAAGTTGAGCTAATTGGGGCGCGAATTGCGCCATACTTTGTTCAGTAGGGGAGGTGAAAGGAAGGGCTTCTAACAGTAAAAAACTGTGGTTTGACGAACAGCCTACACCGTAAACTTGCGGTACTTGAATACAGCCCGTTTTGGCTAGCAACGCCAATTGATCCGCTTCGGCGCGAAACATAGAGCGGTAGGATTTTGTATTGATTTTGACAAAAACAGGCTGGATTCCATCATCAATAATCCAAGCTTCGTGCATTTCGCCCGTATGCACTTTACGTTTTTGCTTGATAAAATAATATGCACCAAGATGTTCGGCTAAAACTTGAGAAATTGATTTCCACATAAGTCCCCCTATATTCAACTTGTACCACTGCTTGATCGTAAAGAAAATTGGCAAAATAATCTGTGATGAACATCAAGTTTTTTATTTGCGGATCAAAAAATTTGCGGTAAGGTAGCCCTGATTTACATAAATAATTTATTAAGGAGCAAAAATGAAGTTATACGTTTATGATCATTGTCCATTCTGCGTGCGTGCCAGAATGATTTTTGGCTTAAAGAATTTGCCCGTGGTAGAGCTAATGCTATTAAGTGATGATGAAGCAACGCCAGTTTCCTTGATTGGAAAGAAAATGGCGCCAATCTTGATTAAAGAAGATGGCACAGCAATGCCAGAAAGTTTAGATATTGTGCATTATGTGGATCAAAACTATGGCAATCGCTTACTGCCAGATGATGAGGTGCGTAGCGATCTGCAAGCGTGGATGAAAGCAGTCGGTAGTTATTATAATCATCTGTTATTGCCACGTTTTGTGCAGTTAGGCTTGCCTGAATTTGCTACCCAAAGTGCGGTGGATTATTTCGTGAAAAAGAAAACAGAAAGTATTGGTGATTTTGCTGAAAATCTTGCGAATTCTGCGCAATATATTGAAAAATTACAGCAAGATTTTACCGCTCTTGAACCATTGATTTTGTCAGAAAATGGGGTAAATAATCAGCTTTCGATGGAAGATATTTTGCTTTTCCCAATGTTACGCAACCTCACTTGTGTGAAAGGGCTTGTTTTCCCGCCAAAAGTGAAAGCCTATGTGGAAATGATGGCGAGCTTATCGCAAGTTGAATTATATTTTGATAAAGCCGTTTAGCGTTGTAAAACGCCGAGGAAAATCGGCGAGAAAGTTGGTTTTCAACGCAAAATAGCGTATGATCACTCGCTTAAATCGAAAGCCCTACCAAAAGCGATTCGATAATAGAGAAAGCACAGTGCGGAAAATACATTGTAGGTATAACAAAGTGCGGTGCTTTTTTAGTTTATTTTTAATTTAATCAACAAGTTACCTCTCGTATGGGTAACCACTGTATAAGGATTTGATATGCCAATTATTACTTTACCCGATGGCTCACAACGCCAATTTGATAAACCCGTTACAGTGCTTGACGTTGCACAAGATATTGGTGCAGGTTTAGCCAAAGCGACTATCGCAGGGCGTGTGAACGGTGAACGCCGTGATGCGTGTGATCTGATTGATCAAGATGCCAAGCTAGAAATTATTACCGCCAAAGATGAAGACGGACTAGAAATTATTCGCCACTCTTGCGCCCATTTATTAGGACACGCGATTAAACAGCTTTTCCCTGATGTAAAAATGGCTATCGGGCCAACCATTGAAAACGGTTTTTATTATGATGTGGATTTAGACCGCTCTTTAACGCAAGAAGATCTTGACGCCATTGAAAAAAGAATGCTTGAACTAGCAAAAACCAATTATGATGTGGTGAAAAAACGCGTAACTTGGCAAGAAGCAAGAGATACTTTTGAACAACGTGGTGAGCCATATAAAATGGCGATTTTAGATGAAAATATCGAAAAAACAGCCACCCCAGCGCTGTATCACCACGAAGAATATATTGATATGTGTCGTGGCCCACACGTACCAAATATGCGTTTCTGTCATCATTTCAAATTACAAAAAGTGGCAGGCGCATATTGGCGTGGCGATAGCAAAAACAAGATGTTACAGCGTATTTACGGCACAGCGTGGGCGGATAAAAAGCAACTTGCCGCCTATTTGCAACGTTTAGAAGAAGCAGCAAAACGCGATCATCGTAAAATTGGTAAAGCGCTTGATCTTTATCATATGCAAGAAGAAGCACCGGGTATGGTGTTCTGGCACAATGACGGTTGGACGATTTTCCGTGAGCTTGAAACTTTCGTGCGTACTAAATTAAAAGAGTACGATTATCAAGAAGTGAAAGGGCCATTTATGATGGATCGTGTTTTATGGGAAAAAACAGGGCATTGGCAAAACTATGGTGATTTAATGTTCACCACCTCATCAGAAAACCGTGAATATGCCATTAAACCAATGAACTGTCCCGGACACGTGCAAATCTTCAATCAAGGCTTAAAATCTTACCGTGATCTGCCAATTCGTATGGCGGAATTTGGTTCTTGTCATCGTAACGAACCGTCAGGTTCATTGCACGGATTAATGCGTGTGCGTGGTTTTACCCAAGATGATGCACATATTTTCTGTACGGAAGATCAAATTGAAAGCGAAGTAACCAGTTGTATCCGTATGGTTTATGATATTTACAGTACGTTTGGTTTCAATAATATCCAAGTGAAACTTTCTACGCGTCCAGAGAAACGCATTGGTTCTGATGAAATGTGGGATCAAGCAGAGCAAGGTCTAGCAAATGCCTTAAAACACAATGGCTTAGAATACGAAATTCAAGAAGGTGAGGGCGCATTTTACGGGCCTAAAATTGAATTTGCTCTGCGTGATAGCCTTGATCGTGAATGGCAATGTGGCACAATCCAGCTTGATTTTGCTTTACCGGGTCGTTTAAATGCGTCTTATGTTGCGGAAGACAATGATCGCCGAACTCCAGTAATGATTCACCGTGCGATTTTAGGTTCATTAGAGCGTTTTATCGGCATTATCACCGAAGATTACGCGGGTTTCTTCCCACCTTGGCTTGCTCCAACTCAGGCTGTGGTGATGAATATTACCGATAGCCAAGCGGATTATGTAAAAGAGGTGGTGAAAGCCCTTTCTGATGCGGGCTTGCGTGCTAAAGCGGATTTACGTAACGAGAAAATTGGCTTTAAAATCCGTGAACATACCTTAAAACGCGTACCTTATATGTTAGTTTGTGGCGATAAAGAAATTGCCGAAGGCAAAATCGCCGTGCGTACTCGTAAAGGGGCTGATTTAGGTACATTCACTATCGCAGAATTTACTGAAATGCTGAAACATCAAGTGAAAAACCGAGAATTAAAATTGCTTGGTGAGCAAGAGTAGAAAACCGCACTAAACATCACAGCAAAAATCACCACACCTTTAAGCATTTTACTTAGTGCGGTGGTTTTTTTTTTTGAGATTTTATCTATTTTTATATTTTTGCCGATAACTCTCTCCCCATATAGCCATTGCATCAAGCACGCTTTTTAGGCTTATTCCGTCTTCTGTAAGAGTATATTCCACCCGTGGTGGCACTTCCGCATAGACTTTTCGCGTTAATAACCCTTGGCTTTCCATTGCCCTTAAATTAGCCGTTAGCACTTTTTGTGAGATGCCGTTTAAGGTTTTTTTCAATTCACCAAAACGCTTTGTGCCAGATAATAATTCACGAATAATCAATACACGCCAACGTTCACTCATCATCATTAATGTGATTTCCACTTCACAATCGGGTAATTTTTTATCTGTTTCTTTCAACATTTTTCCTTATTTTTCAATATAAGTTTCCTTTAAGTAACTACTGCACTTTTGGGTGCTTACTTTCTTTTTATTTGCTAAAGAGATATTATCACGCTCAATAAAAACGTAACAGAACTATTTTTAGTTATCATTAAACAAGGAGAAAGAAAAATGAAACTAGCAGTAATTGGCGCAAATGGTAAAGCAGGGCGTTTGATTGTCGCAGAAGCGGTAGCACGCGGTTTTGATGTAACTGCGGTGGTTCGCAATGAAAATCACAGCAGCGCACAAAATATACTGAAAAAAGATTTGTTTGATTTAACCAACGCAGATCTTGCAGGATTTGATGTGGTTATTGATGCCTTTGCCGCGTGGACACCTGAAACATTGCCACAGCATAGCAGCTCTTTAGCCCATTTATGTAATATTTTGGCAGGAACAAATGTTCGCTTACTCGTTGTGGGTGGCGCAGGTAGCCTTTATATTGATGATAGCTTAACGGTGCAACTTGTAGATACGCCAGATTTCCCCGTTGAATATAAATCGTTAGCCCAAGCAATGGCAAAAGCGTTAATGGAATTGCGTAAACGTGATGATGTGAAATGGACATACATTAGCCCAGCGGCAGTTTTCGATCCTGAAGGCAAGAAAACGGGCCATTATCGTTTAGCGGGTGAAATTTTTACGCTAAATGAACAAGGTGAAAGCTATGTGAGCTATGCTGATTATGCCATTGCGATGATTGATGAAGCAGTAAAAGGAGAGCATATCCGTCAGCGTATTTCTATTTTTTCATAACTCATAAGTCAATCATCTTGTCATTTGAGTTTAGAATAAGATAACAGCGCCGTTATAAAAAGCAGTGCAGGAGATAGCCTTTTAACATCAGACGATGGATATAATGAAAGTGCGGTCAAAAAAATGAAAATTTTTGACCGCACTTGATTTTTTGATGAAGTCTCATCATTCCTCTTTATAAGCAGAGGAATAGCAAGAGGTTAGCGACTTATTTTTGTTTTGCAAACACCATTTTCACCATTTGCCAGAAGAAAGCTAATGCCCCTAAGCCGAAGATAACATCGCCTACCATACGCACCCAGCGTAAGGTAACAAAAAGTTCTTGTTGCATAAAGGCTTCGCCACGCGCATACCATAACCCGTGTACCATATTAGCGTGAGCTTGAATAACACCAATTGGTAGTAGGCTTGAGATAATCATTACAACTAAACCCAGATTTAAACTCCAGAAACCAAATTTCATCAATTTATCATCAAATTGGTGGGTTGGGCGTAAGTAACGTACGATTAAGAATACAAATCCTAAGGCAAGGAAACCATAAACGCCAAATAAGGCGGCGTGTGCGTGTACTGCTGTGGTGTTTAACCCTTGAACATAGTAAAGCGAGATAGGTGGGTTGATTAAGAAGCCAAACACACCCGCTCCTAACATATTCCAGAATGCAACAGCCACGAAGCAATAGATTGGCCATTTTAAACGTTCCATCCAAGGTGCTTTTTGTTGCATAGACCAATGTTCCCAAGCCTCATAACCGAGTAAAACTAAGGGAACAACTTCTAATGCAGAGAATGAAGCACCTACCGCAATAATAGGGGTGGTTGCACCAGCAAAGTAAAGATGATGGAAGGTGCCGGGGATACCACCAATAAGGAAAATCGAGGCAGAAGCAATCGTGGAAACGGTTGCTGTGCGGCGTGAAACAAGCCCTAAACTGACAAAAATAAAGGATAGTGCGGCAACCGAGAATACTTCAAAGAACCCTTCCACCCAAAGATGCACAACCCACCAACGCCAATATTCCATTACAGATAAGTGAGTATGTTCTCCGTAAAAGAGGGCTGGTCCATAGAATAGCCCGATTGCAATGACAGAAGCAAAGAACAACGCGAGTAAATTTTTATCTCCCGGCTGTTTAAACGCATTGATTGTGCCACGTAGCATTAGCACTAGCCAGAACAAAATACCGGCATATTTTACCGCTTGCCAGAAACGTCCTAGGTCAATAAATTCATACCCTTGATGACCGAACATAAAGCTTAATTCTTTTGGAATTTGATGTGCAATGGCTAAATAACTTCCGGTAAAGGAACCGACAACCAACGCCACTAATGCCCAAAAGAGGATATCTACGCCTAATTTTTGATATTTTGGATCTTTACCGCCATTGATAATTGGGGCTAGGAATAATCCGCCCGCTAAAAATGCCATAGCAATCCAGAACAACGCACTTTGTACGTGCCAAGTACGAATGAGGGAATAAGGAAGGTAATCTGATAATGGGATACCATAAAAATCCTGACCTTCAACCGTATAGTGTGCGACGATAGTCCCAAACGTAACCTGTGCAATAAATAACGCCACAACCGTAAATAAATATTTACCAAGCGCTTTTTGTGAAGGGGTGAGTTGAATTTTAGTTAGCGGATCAACGGCATCAGGAATTGGATCTTTCTCATCTTCTTTTTTCTTAAATGCCCACACCCAAACCATCATACCAATGCCTAAAATCAGGAAGACAACACTGGCAATAGACCACATAATATTTTCTGCGGTTGGCACATTATTAATGAGTGGTTCGTGTGGCCAGTTATTGGTATAAGTTGCCTCTGTATTTGGACGATTCGCCGAGGCAGTCCAAGCAGTCCAGAAGAAAAATTTTGTTAAATCTTGACGATCTGCTAATGCGGGCAAGGTGTTATCTTTCATCGCAAAATGATCGCGAGTGAGTTTGAACTGCGGATCATCACCATATAGCGAAATATAATATTGTGCTGTTTTTTCAATGGCTTGCTGACGTGTATCAGATAATTGTACAACACCATTTTCGATTTTACTGCCTCGATATTCACGAGTAAGACGCGCTTGTAAAATGGCTTTTTGATCGTCATTTAATTGATCAAAATTTTTACCAAATTCTTTTTGTGCTGTAATATCTAACCAGTTGGTCAATTCACGGTGTAACCAGTCAGCCGTCCAATCAGGCGCTTGATATGCACCGTGTCCCCAGATTGAGCCAAGTTGCATTCCTCCAGTCGTTTGCCAAGCGGTTTGACCTTGCAAAATATCATTTTTAGTAATTAGGGTTTCACCATTTGCATTGATGTATTTTTCAGGAATAGGCGGCGCTTCCCGATAAATATCTACCCCAAAATAACCCAGAATAGAAAATGCCCCGATAAGCACAACGATCAACGTGTACCAGAGCTTTTTATATTGCCCCATAATCAATTCTCCATACATAAAAATAGAATAAACCATAGCAATCGCATTGCTATTGTGTGCTAAGGATAAATGGTTATTTCTTTACAAAAAATAATACTTAACCTTAAATATCGTATTAATACCTGACTAATTTTATCAACTATTTTATGTATGCGTGATCTAAATGCGATTTTCTTGTCTTAGATCAAAATTTATTAGCCACTTTTTGACAGCAGGCTTCCATTTGGCAAGTTTGACATTTATTGAGGTGAGAAAGATTTTGCATCGCATTTTTTCAAAATAGTGCTAAAATTTTCTGCGTTACAGCAATCTTTAGGCTAGTACACCATTATTTTGATATTGATTTATAGAAGGAAAAGTTTATGAGTACATTAACGATTACATTTACAACAACCCGCATTTTCGCTCACGATTTAGTTTCTGAACTATTAAATATCGGTGCGGTATCGGCAGAAGAAACGAAACAAAAAGGCGAAGATGTAGCAGAAGTTGTTGCCGTTTTCGGTGAGAATGTTGAGGCACAAGATGTTATCGCTGCTTTAGCAGAATCAGGCATCACCAACATTCCTTATGTGGTGAGCTAAGAATAAAAAACCTGTTTATGCAAGTAAGCAGGTTTTTTTAGTTTTGTTATAGAATCTAATGAAGCGTGAATTTACTCTCCACTAATTTGGTTTATGGTGGAGCCTCCTAGAAGATTGTCGCCTTGCGTTTCCTGTATTTATATAACGTTTAACCTCTTCGTTTTTATCCTTTAAAAAATATTATATGTCAATAAATTTTAATTTATTGTAAAGCCCTTTTTTACATAAGTTTACGCAACCTTTTATTTTTCTTTATGACTAATGCAATGTTAGGCGATATGCCTACTTATTTTATTATTTAATTTAACTTATAGGATTCAAAAAATGAAAAAACTGTTTGCTGAATTTTTCGGAACATTTTGGCTTGTGTTAGGAGGCTGTGGCTCTGCTGTGTTGGCGGCGGCATTTCCTGAACTTGGGATTGGTTTTGCGGGTGTTGCATTGGCATTTGGTCTCACCGTTTTAACAATGGCATTTGCGGTGGGGCATATTTCAGGTGGACATTTTAATCCAGCTGTTACATTAGGCTTAGTGGCGGGTGGACGTTTCCACGCTAAAGAGGCATTTGGCTATATTATTGCTCAAGTTATTGGTGGGCTTTGTGCTGGTGCGGTGCTTTATGGGATAGCTTCAGGTAAAGCTGGGTTTGATGTCACAGCAAGTGGCTTTGCTTCAAATGGTTTTGGAGAACATTCACCCGGTGGTTATTCTTTAACGGCAGTTATTCTTGCGGAAATCGTTTTAACCGCATTTTTCTTAATTGTGATTCACGGCGCAACAGATAAACGTGCTTCAGCGGGGTTTGCACCTATTGCAATTGGCTTAACCCTCACAATTATCCACTTGGTTTGTATTCCTGTGTCCAATACATCGGTAAATCCTGCACGTTCTACTGCAGTAGCGTTATTCCAAGGCACTTGGGCTATTGAGCAACTATGGGTATTCTGGCTTGCGCCTATCGTAGGTGGAATTATTGGTGGTGTAATTTATCGTACATTATTAGAACAAGAGTAACTTACAAACTTAGGCGGCTAGAATTAGCCGCCTTTTATTTTACTCAAAAGTTGGAAAATTTTAACCGCACTTTATATTTTGTATTTTAGTCTAATCCAATAATTTTCCAACGATTATGGCTTTTTCCTTCAATTTTTCCTTGTTTCACTTCGCGGATATAATTCATCATCATATTTTGAATTGTGCCATTTTCCTGTCCTAATGCCACTTTAGATTCCCATAATAATGGAATTTGTTGTCCTTCAAAAATTCCGCCTTTTTTGATTAATTGTCCAAAACGATAAGAATTCATTCCTACTTTAAGTTTCATTTCATCAGTTACTGGACGACCATCAGCCAAACGAAGGTTTACAATTTTATGACCTTGCTGGTTACGCAAATCAATTTGATAATTTACGCCACCAAATAAATCAAAAGTAACGTATTTAGATTTAGCTCGTTTGGTATTATAGCGATAGACTTTATCACCCGGTTCAAGGGTATCAAAATAATCTGCAGACCATTCCATATATTGTTTGAGTTGTTTTCCTGTCATCTCATAAACGCTAACATCACCACCAGCGTAGCGATAATTGTAAATAATGTCTTTTTTCTTAATATCTCCTTTTTCTAGGCGAACTTTCTGATGATCAAAAGCAAAGGAAACAACATCCGCTTGGCTATAATATTGTTCTACATCGTGGATAAAAGAAGATAACCCCGTATCTTGAGAAAAAGCAAAAGAGACACCATAATTTTCACCTTGAGGTACCATGGTATTTTCTGTTTGACCAATAATCACATTATTTAAACGGCGTAATTCATCGTGGTAAGGTTGATAAATTTTAATAATATTTTCATCAGCTTGGAAATCTTTTACTGGCACTGTTTTTGCTGTTTTATTTATCAGTTTTACGTGAGCGTTCTTAATGTCAAAGGTAAGATCTACTTCTGAAACGACAGTGCCATAACGATGAGGTTCTGTAATCAATGTATCCTTAATAGTTACGCGAGGAATATTTTTATGCATATGTCCTGCAATAATCACATCAATGCCATCTACTGCATTGACAAGATCAGCAACTCCCGTATCTGGAATGTTATTTTCATTTTCAATGCCCATATGAGCTAAAACCACAATCGCATCAACCCCTTTCTGTTTTAATTGGGTAATTTGTTTTTTGGTTTCTTCAATTGGGGAAGTAAAAATCATTTGATCGAGATAGCCTGTGTCTAGCTCAAAAGTGGCAGACATTGGCGTAGTCAATCCAATTACACCTATTTTTACCCCATCTTTTTCAATTATCGTCGTTGGTGTAAGATAACGGCGACCATTTTTATAGTAAAAATTTGCCGTTAGCTTTTGCGCCCTTATATCTTTTAGGATTTCATCTAATGCGGTCATACCAAAATTGAATTCGTGATTGCCTAGAATGAAAATATCATATTTCATTTGATTAAGTATTTTAGGAATAGGGTGATTTTTATAATATTCAGGTGTTTTTGCGAATACTTCTACTTGATTATCTTGAATCGCATCACCAATATCTACCAGAATAACATTAGGATTTTTTTTGCGGACTTCATTTACATAAGTGGAAATTTGAGCATAAGAACCTGAATAGTCGGCAATATCTGCGCCATAACTCCAAGGTACAACTCTACCATGTACATCTGAAGTACCTAAAATTTTGATATTTACCTCTTTCGCAACAGCAATACTTATAGAAGAAAGAGTAAGAATAGTGGTGAGAAGTTTTTTCATCGTGTCTCCTAGTAATATGAATAAAAGCTTACTAAATTTTGGCAAAAACATAGAAGATTATCAATAGGTTAAATATTTTATTAGTTGGTAAGGACAAAGTTTGGAGGGGATTGCTCGTGTGAAAGTCAGTCGCTACTTTTAAGGAAAAGCCGATCTTATGATCGGCTTAGATAAAATTTTCGGTTAAATTAACCAATCACTTTCGGTAAATAACCCGCTTGGATTAAAAATGGGACATTCATAATTAATAATCCTAATAACAAGGCAATAAATAAGCTTATATTTCCACCTAGTACACGGTATGGCATATCAGGATAGCGTTTCCGTGCTTGCCAAGCCATTCCAACGGGTAACACTAAACCATAGAAAGTAAACATTTGTCCTGCATAACCTAAGGCAGCAATAAAGCCATCTGGATAGAATAAAGCAAAAGCAAGTGGTGGAATAAAAGTCAGTAAACCGAGTTGGATGCGATTTGCTTTAATGTTTACACGTTTTAATAAATCGTCTAAGCAGTCAAACAGTGATAATGCCACGCCAAGGAAAGAGGTAACTAATGCAAGGGTTGAGAATGTTCTTACAGCACCGCTAATTAATGAACTCCCTGTCGCTTGGAAGGTGGCATTGATTAATCCATTTAGTGTGGGATCATTATTTACAATTTGCACAAATTCAGATTGTGGGAAAACGCCGTGCGTTGCCATTTGCCACAAAATATAAGCTACTAATGGGATTGCTGTTCCTCCAATAATGGCAATACGTAAACGGCGAATATCACCATCTAAGTATTTGTTTATGCTTGGAATAATCACGTGGAAACCAAATGAGGTGAAAAATACAGGGCTTGCAGAAATGATTAAGAAATCTTTTAATGGCATTGCAAGCAAGTTATCTGTTGTAACTAGCGGTAACATCATACCTAATACAAGTAAAAATGCCGCAAGTTTAATTAAGAAGAGTAAGCGTGTTAGCGCATCAACTGCGCCTGTACTAATCACGATAAAGACACCTAATACCAGCGTAAATAAAACGATGGATACAGAAGTGGCGTTATCCCCTAAAAATGGCATTAGCCCAGCAAGTAATGAACCACCGCCTGTAACATAAGCGGAAAGAATAGCATACATAAAAATAACAAGGGAAAGGGTAGCAAGTACACGCCCAGCGATACCGAAATATTGTTCAGCCAATGTGGCGATCCCTGCATCTTTGCGTTCCGCTTTTTGATACACTTCAACAAATAATAATGCGCTGTAAGAAAGTAAAATCCAAAGTGCGAATAATAATGCAAGGGTATAACTAAAGCCCATCTCCGCCGAGGTGAGAGGCATTGCTAGCATTCCGGCGCCTATTGTCGTTCCTGCGACAAGTAAGGCACTGCCAAAAGTCTTATTTTTCATAATATTTTCCTGATTAAGTTTAGTAAAAGTGCGGTAGATTTTATCGTATTTTTATTGAAATGTAATTATATTTTTACATAGTGTTTTTATTTCTTTACAAGTGAGCTGTGAGGGAATTGCTAATGTAATATTGAGAAGAGGTAGGAAAATATCTTTCCGTGTCAAATTGTTTTTTCTTTGTATTTAACAATGGGGGCTTACTGAATGCGTTATTCTCTTTTGTTACATTATAAAATGTAGAAGATCACTTCCGATCTTCTACATTCAACCAAAACTAAGCAGCAAGTTTTACGGCTGTTTACCAATATATGCCAAGATACCGCCATCAACGTATAAAATATGACCATTGATGAAGTTTGAGGCATCAGAAGACAAGAATACTGCCGCACCTGCGAGATCTTCTGGCGTACCCCAACGCGCTGCAGGTGTTTTAGCGATGATGAATTGATCGAATGGGTGGCGAGAGCCATCAGGTTGTCTTTCGCGTAATGGCGCTGTTTGTGGTGTGGCGATATAACCCGGGCCGATCCCGTTACATTGAATATTTGCTTCACCAAATTCTGAACAGATGTTTTTGGTGAGCATTTTTAATCCACCTTTGGCGGAGGCATAACCCACCACAGTTTCACGGCCTAATTCACTCATCATTGAGCAGATGTTGATGATTTTACCGTGTCCTTTTTTGATCATAGAAGGCAATACCGCTTTCGACATAATGAATGGACCCGTCAAATCGATGTCGATAATTTTACGATAGTCTGCTGCGGTGGTTTCTAGCATTGGGATACGTTGGATAATCCCCGCATTGTTTACTAAAATATCAATTACGCCCACTTCGTTTTCAATTTTAGCGACGTGTTCTTTTACCGCATTTTCGTCTGTTACGTCAAATAAATAACCCTGTGCATCAATACCTGCTTCTTTATAGGCAGCGAGACCTTTTTTGAGGTTTTCTTCATTTACATCATTGAATACAATTTTTGCACCTGCCTGACTGAGTGCTGACGCGATAGCAAAGCCGATACCGTATGATGCCCCTGTAACTAAGGCGATTTTACCTTTTAATGAGAATTGCTCTAAAATATTTGACATAGTTGCTCCTTAAACTCCTTAAAATGAGGTTGTCATTGAAATTTATTATTTAGACTTTGTAATTTTAAAATTATTAAACCATTATTTCAATTTTATTATAGCGAATTATGAGAAATAGAATGTGATGTAGTTCACATTTTTGTGAATTGCACCGAATTTTTATGCCTTATGAGGTTTTTGATGAAAAATTTGAGTAAATAATCAGCGATTTTATTTTTGAACTCTGTTTTTTGTTTAATCTCTCCTCACTCTTTTTAGTCAGTGAATTAAATGTTGAATAATAAAGTGCGGTAATTTTTTTAAAAGTTTTTAAAAATAGAGGATTTTTTAATTTTTTATTCTCTTTTTTATCCTAATTGTTCTCTCTTTATATAAAATCTATTAGAATGCAGTCTTTCATTATGAGGAGAAATTATGATTGAGCAAATTATCAGCAACGTGGAACACGCCTTAACGTGGTTTGTCGAAACATTTGATGGCCCTCTTTGGGATATTACCGTAATTACCCTTTTAGGTGTCGGCATTTTCTTTACCGTGACGACGGGGTTGGTGCAGTTACGTTTATTTCCACAAAGTTTACGTGAAATGTGGTTTGGGCGCGCTTCTACGGGGGATTCTTTAACACCCTTTCAAGCCTTTGCAACAGGGCTAGCGAGCCGTGTGGGCGTAGGGAATATTGGCGGTGTTGCCACAGCAATTGCGATTGGTGGTGAAGGTGCGGTGTTCTGGATGTGGGTAACGGCGTTGATTGGTATGTCTAGCGCAGTGGCAGAGTCGTCTCTTGCTCAATTATATAAATTAAAAGATAAAGATGGGGTGAGCCGCGGTGGACCTGCTTATTATATTGTGCAAGGCTTAAAATCTCGCTGGCTGGCGGCGTGCTTTGCCATTGCGTTAATCTTTACCTTTGGTTTTGCCTTTAATGCGGTACAATCTAATGCCATTGTTGAAGCAACAGGTAATGCGTGGAAATGGAATCCAAATTACGTAGGAATTGGCTTGGTGATTTTAACCGCCTTAATTATTTTTGGTGGGGTGAAACGTATTGGTAAAGTATCGGCTCGTATTGTACCGATAATGGCACTGTTCTATTTAATTATGGCAGTAATCATTATGGGAATGCATATTGAAATGATCCCAGCTGTGATTGCTAACATTGTGCATAGTGCTTTCTCTTTTGATGCAATGGCTGGCGGTATGTTTGGTGCGATTTTCTCTAAAGCAATGCTAATGGGAATTAAACGTGGTTTATTTTCTAACGAAGCGGGTATGGGATCGGCGCCAAATGCGGCGGCCACTGCGGATGTTAAACACCCGGTGAGCCAAGGGGTAATTCAAATGCTTGGCGTGTTTGTTGATACCATTATTGTATGTTCTTGTACGGCTATCATCATTTTGCTATCAGACAATTACGGTGGTGAAACGCTGAAAAGTATTTCCCTTACACAAAACGCTTTACAATATCACGTGGGTGAATTTGGTTTGCATTTCCTTGCTTTTATCTTATTGCTATTTGCATTTTCTTCTATTATTGGTAACTATGCCTATGCAGAAAGTAATATCCGTTTCCTCAAAAATCGCCCAGTAGTGGTGTTTCTTTTCCGCTTAGTGGTGCTATTTTTCGTGTACTTTGGTGCAGTGAATTCAGGGAATGTGGTATGGAGCTTCGCCGATACGGTAATGGCGGTGATGGCATTAATTAACTTGGTGTCTATCGTGTTGCTTTCCCCGATTGTTTGGACGTTATTAAAAGATTATCAACGCCAAATTAAAGCAGGCATTCGTGAGCCAGAATTTAAAATTAAAGAACATCCAGAGCTTCTTAAACGTGGCGTAAATCCGGATGTTTGGAAATAATTATTGATGTAAGTATAGTATGAGGTTGTTTGATGTCAGCACAACACATTGAATTTCAAGAAAAGGTGCAAGCCTTGCTAAAACAGCATAAAGGTGAGCGAATTATTAGCTTTGAATATGAAAATCAGCGCTACTGGCTCAAACAACCTGAACAACTTAAAGGCGTTTGGCGTTTACTTAAACCTCAACCCAAAAAAGCTTTTCAAAACGAATTGAACACCTTGCAGTTTTTAGCTGAAAAAAAAGCACCCGTGCCACAATTAATGGCATTTGGCGAAGATTTTTTAGTGCTAAAAGATGCGGGTAAGACTATCAGCTATTGGGTGGATAAACCTGATCTCAGTTCAATACAGAAGCTGGCTATTTTGGAAGATGGGGTAAAAGCCTTAACGGATTTGCATAAGAAAGGTTTGGTTCACGGTCGCCCAGCACTACGTGATATGGCGTGGCACGAAGGCAAGGTACAGTTTATTGATTTTGAATCCCGTTCTAATCAGACGAATTTAAATTGGCAAAAAGTACGAGATAGCCTTATTTTTATTCACAGTCTTGGGCGTTCAGATAGCATTTCTGATGAGCAAATGCGTTTAACCATTGAGAAATATCAACAATACTGTGAACCTGATATTTGGCAACGAACGGTTTCTTTTTTGCGAAAAAACCGTTGGCTGTATTATTTATTGTTACCTTTTAAGCCTATTGCAAGAATGGATCTTATTGCGATTTATCGTTTATTTGAAAACACCTTAAACAACTAAGTGCGGTGCTTTTTTACAAGTTTTTTTGATAAAGCCTTGCTATTTGTTTTTCTATAGGTATAATACGCCACATATTTCGGACGCGGGGTGGAGCAGCTTGGTAGCTCGTCGGGCTCATAACCCGAAGGTCGTTGGTTCAAATCCAGCCCCCGCAACCAATTCATAGAAAGTTCAGTAAAAAGAACCCCAATTTTGGGGTTTTTTTGTACGAGCAATTTAGATGTAGAACTGGGCTGATAGCCCTTTTTTTACGTCCTAATTTTGTGTAGGAGGCGTTAATTGGCAACATTAGAAGAAAAATTATCTGATTTACTCAAGGATTCTGTACAGGATTTAGGCTGTGAACTTTGGGGTATCGAATGCCAGCGTATGGGAAGATTTTTAACCGTGCGTTTATATATTGATAAAGAAGGTGGCGTAACCGTTGATGATTGTGCAGATGTGAGCCGTCAGGTCAGCGCGATTTTAGATGTGGAAGATCCGATTGCGGATAAATATAACCTTGAAGTCTCTTCACCGGGGCTTGATCGTCCATTATTTACCTTAGCGCAATATGCTCGTTTTATTGATCAAGAGATTATCGTGCATTTACGTATTCCTGTATTAGAACGCCGTAAGTGGCAAGGAAAATTAGCGCATATTGAAAATGATATGCTGACGTTAATGGTTGATGGACAGCCTCAAGTATTGGTATTTGGTAACATTCAAAAAGCCAATGTGGTACCTAAATTTTAAGTTTATATAGGAAGAAAAGAAAAAATGAGTAAAGAGATTTTATTAGCTGCGGAAGCAGTATCAAATGAAAAATTGTTACCTCGTGAGAAAATTTTTGAGGCTTTAGAAAGTGCGATTGCTCTCTCTACGAGAAAAAAATATGAACAAGAAATTGATGTGCGTGTAGTGATCGATCCAAAAACGGGTGAATTTGATACATTCCGCCGTTGGTTAGTGGTGGATGAAGTAACCAATCCAACAAAAGAAATCACCCTTGAAGCGGCACAATTTGATGATCCTAATGTACAGGTTGGGGATTATGTGGAAGATCAAATTGAATCTGTGGCGTTTGACCGTATTACAATGCAAACCGCACGCCAAGTGATTAGTAGCAAAATCCGTGAAGCGGAGCGTAACAAAATCGTTGAGCAATTCCGTTCTAATGAGGGCGAAATTGTGACGGGAACGGTGAAAAAAGTAAACCGTGAAAATATTATTTTAGATTTAGGTCAGCAAGCGGAAGCGGTGATTTTGCGTGAAGATATGTTACCACGCGAGAATTTCCGCCCGGGTGATCGTGTGCGTGGTGTGTTATACCGCGTTAGCCCAGAAAGCAAAGGCGCACAGCTTTTTGTTACCCGTGCAAAACCTGAAATGATTATTGAATTATTCCGCATTGAAGTACCTGAAATCGGTGAAGAGCTGATTGAAATCAAAGGTGCAGCACGTGATCCGGGTTCGCGCGCTAAAATTGCTGTAAAAAGCAATGATAAACGTATTGATCCTGTTGGGGCTTGTGTCGGAATGCGCGGTTCACGCGTGCAGGCAATTACCAATGAATTAGGCGGAGAGCGTGTTGATATTGTGTTATGGGATGACAATCCAGCTCAGTTTGTGATTAATGCAATGGCACCGGCGGATGTGACGTCTATTGTTGTTGATGAAGATAATCATTCTATGGATATTGCGGTTGAAGCGGAAAACTTGCCACAAGCCATCGGACGTAATGGACAAAATGTACGTCTAGCCAAACAACTGACAGGTTGGACATTAAATGTAATGACCACAGAAGAGCTTAATGAAAAACATCAAGCTGAAGATAATAAAGTGCTTAAACGCTTTATTGAGGCATTAGAAATTGATGAAGAATTTGCTCAAATCCTTGTAGAAGAAGGGTTCACTAGCTTAGAAGAACTTGCTTATGTTCCCGTTAATGAATTAACCGCAATTGATGGGTTAGAAGATGAAGATCTTGTTGAGGAATTACAAACTCGAGCTAAAAATGCCTTGACTGCTGCGGCATTAGCGGAAGAAGAAGCGTTAAAACAAGCGCATATTGAAGATAAATTATTAAATCTTGAAGGAATGAACCGCCATCTTGCGTTCAAATTAGCAGAAAAACAAATCACGACCTTAGAAGAGTTAGCAGAACAAGGTGTGGATGATTTAGCCGATATTGAAGAATTAAGTGCCGAACAGGCCGCAGATTTAATTATGGCGGCACGTAATATTTGTTGGTTCAGTGAAGAATAAAGAAGGGTGTAAAAACTATGGTAGATGAAGTCAAAAAATCGGATGCACCGAAAAAATTAAGCATACAACGCCGTACTAAAACTACGGCAAATACCACCACAAGTACCGGTAAAAATAAAACGGTACAAGTAGAGGTACGCAAAAAACGCACTGTTCCAACAGAAGCTGCAATTCGTGCGGAAGAAGAGGCTCGCTTAAAAGCAAAACAAGAAGCAGAGAAGAAAGCGGCTGAAGAGAAAGCAGCCGCAGAAAAAGCACAGAAAGAAGCTGAAAAAGCGAAAAAAGAAGCGGAAAAAGCAGAGCAGGAAAAACGTCAGGCTGAACAAAAAGCAAAAGAAAATGCGGATAAAACCGCAAAAGACAGCGCGAATAAAGCAATTAATGAAGAAAAAGAACGTCTTAAAGCCGAAGAAGCAGAACTTCGCCGTAAAGCGGATGAATTAGCACGTCAAAAAGCAGAAGAGCAAGCACGTAAAGCGGCAGAAGAAGCGAAACGCTATGCGGATTTAGCAAGTGCGGATGAAAAAAATGAAATTTCTGAAGATTATTCAGATTATCATCTGACTTCAAGCTATGCGCGCGAAGCAGAAGACGAAGAAGAGCGCCGCAATGAAAATCGTGGTCGTGGTAAAAATAAAGTTGCCAAAGCGAAAAAAGGCGGACGTGAAGACGACAACAACAAAAATGAGCGTGAATCAAATCGTCGTAATCAAAAAGACATTAAAGGTGGCAAAGGCGCTAAAGGTAAGCAAGGTAAAAAAGGTAGTAGCTTACAACAAGGCTTCACCAAGCCTGCTGCACCAGTAAACCGTGATGTGGTGATTGGGGAAACCATTACCGTCGCGGAACTTGCGAACAAAATGGCAGTGAAAGCCACTGAAATCATCAAAACAATGATGAAAATGGGCGAAATGGTTACCATTAACCAAGTGATCGATCAAGAAACAGCACAGCTTGTAGCCGAAGAAATGGGACACAAAGTGATCCTACGTAAAGAAAATGAGCTAGAAGAATCCGTATTAGGCGATCGTGATGTGAATGCTGAAAAAGTAAATCGTGCGCCAGTGGTAACTATTATGGGACACGTTGATCACGGTAAAACTTCCTTACTTGACTACATTCGTAAAGCTAAAGTGGCAGCTGGCGAGGCAGGCGGGATTACTCAGCACATTGGTGCTTACCACGTTGAAACAGATGATGGCAAAATGATCACTTTCCTCGATACCCCGGGACACGCCGCCTTTACCTCAATGCGTGCGCGTGGTGCAAAAGCAACGGATATCGTCGTGCTTGTAGTTGCCGCAGATGATGGTGTGATGCCACAAACCATTGAAGCAATCCAACACGCAAAAGCAGCAGGTGTGCCAATCGTTGTGGCGGTGAATAAAATTGATAAGCCTGAAGCAAACCCAGATCGCGTCGAACAAGAGTTATTGCAACACGAAGTAATTGCAGAAAAATTTGGTGGCGATACCCAGTTCGTTTATGTTTCTGCGAAAAAAGGAACAGGGGTGGATGAATTACTTGAAGCCATCTTATTACAATCTGAAGTGTTAGAACTCAGTGCCGTGAAAGACGGAATGGCAACTGGGGTGGTGATTGAATCATATCTTGATAAAGGCCGTGGTCCAGTGGCAACCATCTTAGTTCAATCAGGAACATTACGCCGTGGTGATATTGTGCTTTGTGGTTTTGAATATGGCCGTGTACGTGCAATGCGAGATGAAAATGGTAAAGACATTTCAGAAGCAGGCCCATCAATTCCAGTAGAAGTATTAGGCTTATCTGGTGTGCCATCTGCGGGTGATGAAGCCACTGTGGTACGTGATGAGAAAAAAGCCCGTGAGGTGGCATTATATCGTCAAGGTAAATTCCGCGAAGTGAAATTAGCCCGTCAGCAAAAAGCGAAGTTGGAAAATATGTTCAGCAATATGGCAGAAGGCGATGTGGCAGAATTGAACGTTATTGTCAAAGCAGATGTTCAAGGTTCAGTAGAAGCGATCGTTCAAGCCTTACAAGAGCTTTCAACCGCAGAAGTGAAAGTGAATGTCGTTGGTTCTGGCGTGGGCGGAATTACTGAAACCGATGCAACTTTAGCTGCGGCATCTAATGCGATTATTGTTGGTTTTAACGTTCGTGCCGATGCGTCAGCACGCCGTATCATTGAAAATGAAAATATTGATTTGCGTTATTATTCAATCATTTATGAACTACTTAACGAAATCAAAGCAGCAATGAGCGGTATGTTACAGCCTGAATTTAAGCAAGAAATTATCGGTCTTGCAGAAGTGCGTGATGTATTCCGTCATCCGAAATTTGGTGCAATCGCAGGTTGTATGGTTACCGAAGGTGTGGTGAAACGTAATAACCCAATCCGTGTATTACGTGATAACGTGGTGATCTTTGAAGGGGAATTGGAATCTCTCCGCCGTTTCAAAGATGACGTCGCAGAAGTGCGTAATGGAATGGAATGTGGTATTGGCGTGAAAAACTACAACGATGTGAAAGTTGGTGACCAAATTGAAGTCTTTGAAGTGGTTGAAATTAAACGCTCAATTTAATGAATGAGAAAGTGCGGGTGTTTTTATCCGCACTTTTACTTAACACAATAAATGGGATAGGCTTTTCGTCATAGGTTACACCTTAAGCGAGGCAAGCATTATCCTCTTTTTATTTATAGGAAAAGGAAATGGCAAGAGAATTTAAACGTTCAGATCGCGTAGCACAGGAATTACAAAAAGAAATTGCAGTCATTTTACAGCGTGAAGTCAAAGATCCTCGTATTGGAATGGTTACCGTTTCTGATGTAGAAGTGTCGCGCGATTTGGCTTATGCAAAAGTTTTTGTAACTTTTTTATTTGATCAAGATGAAAGTATTATTGAAAGTGGAATGAAAGGGTTAGAAAAAGCTGCACCTTATATTCGTTCATTATTGGCGAAAGCGATGCGTTTACGGATCGTTCCTGAGCTACGTTTTATTTATGATCAATCTTTGGTCGAAGGAATGAGAATGTCTAACTTGGTGAGTGAAGTGATTCGTGATGATGAAAAACGCCACCAGCCAGAACCGCATAACCAAGAAGATGCCGACAAAAATAATGAGTAGAGCAAAAAATAAAGGTCGCCACATTCACGGAATTTTTTTGTTAGATAAGCCACAAGGGGCAAGTTCTAACCAAATTATGCAACAAGTGAAACGGCTTTTTCAGGCAAATAAGGCAGGGCATACAGGGGCGTT
Organism: Avibacterium sp. 20-132; assembly: GCF_023611925.1. Taxonomy (NCBI): domain Bacteria; kingdom Pseudomonadati; phylum Pseudomonadota; class Gammaproteobacteria; order Pasteurellales; family Pasteurellaceae; genus Avibacterium; species Avibacterium sp. 20-132. Next base: position 2,515,344 of record NZ_CP091456.1, on the reverse strand, counting down.
AGATCCCCTCGCTACGGGGATGTTGCCCATTTGTTTAGGTGAGGCGACCAAGTTTTCGCAATATTTGCTTGATTCTGATAAGCGTTATTTGGTCACGGCGAAATTGGGTGAACGTACAGATACCTCTGATGCAGATGGACAAGTGGTGCAACATCGAGAAGGGCGGGTGGAAATCTCAGAAATTTTGACCGCACTTGATCAATTTCGTGGCGAGATTATGCAAGTGCCGACAATGTTTTCAGCCTTGAAACATCAAGGGAAACCGCTATATGAATATGCGCGTGCAGGCATTACCGTGGAACGTGAACCACGTCCTATCACCATTTTTGAACTGAAATTTATTGATTACCAAGCTCCTTATTTAACGCTGGAAGTACATTGTTCTAAAGGCACTTATATTCGCACTTTAGTTGATGATTTAGGTGAAGTGTTAGGTTGTGGCGCACACGTAACGATGCTTCGCCGCCTTGCGGTGGCGGATTATCCTCAGCAAGCGATGATGCGCTTAGAAGATCTTAACGCCTTAAGCGAACAGCAGGATTTAAGTTTGCTAGATCAGCATTTATTACCTATCGACAGTGCGGTGAAATCCTTACCCGCTTTGCTTTTAACTGCTGAGCAAAGCCGAGCCGTAGGCTTTGGGCAACGTGTGAAGTTTGATAATCCCCAACAGATTTACGGACAGGTGCGGTTATTTTCTGATAAACATCAGTTTTTAGGTGTGGCAGAAGTGGATAAAAATAACGTTATCCGACCAAGCCGAATGGTCGCATTAGATTTATTATAAAGATTAAAGGGGCAAACGCCCCTTTTTTATTCGTTTTGATTTTATTTGGAAAATTATTCCACTTTAACAATCCAACCTTCAGGCGCTTCAATATCACCAAATTGAATGCCGGTCAGTTCGTTATAAAGACGTTGGGTGATTTCGCCAACTTCTGTTTCTGAATAGAAAACGTGGAAGTCATCGCCATATTGAATACCGCCAATTGGCGTAATCACTGCCGCTGTTCCGCAAGCCCCAGCTTCTTTAAATTGGTCTAATTCATTAATATAAATATCCCCTTCAAGGGTGTCTAACCCAAGACGTTCTTTTGCCAAATAGAGCAGAGAATATTTCGTGATACTTGGTAAAATTGATGGGGAGAGTGGGGTAATAAATTTATTATCTTTCGTGATACCAAAGAAATTTGCTGAACCCACTTCTTCAATTTTAGTGTGAGTGGCGGGATCAAGATAAATACAGTCACTAAAGTTACGCTGTTTGGCTAATTTGCCCGGATAAAGGCTTGCTGCATAGTTTCCGCCCACTTTAGCCGCACCAGTACCTTGTGGGGCTGCACGATCGTAGCCAGAAACAATAAAATTAGTCGGTTTCATTCCACCTTTGAAATAGGCACCGACAGGGCAACAGAAAATAGAAAAGATGTATTCTTTTGCAGGGGTTACGCCTACATTATCTCCCACGCCAATCACAAATGGACGTAAGTAAAGTGTTGCTCCTGTGCCGTAAGGGGCAAGCCAAGATTGATTCGCTTTGACAACTTGTTTACAGGCATCAATAAACATTTCAACAGGGACTTCAGGCATGAGTAAACGTTGGCAACTTTTTTGCATTCTTAAGGCATTTTGATCTGGACGGAAAAGATTAATTGAGCCATCTTTACAGCGATATGCTTTTAACCCCTCAAAGCATTGTTGCCCATAATGTAATGCGGTAGAGCCTTCGCTAATATGAAGCACATTATCTTGGGTGAGTTCCCCTTTAGACCATTCTCCGTCTTTCCAGTAAGCAATATAACGATAATCTGTTTTGATATAGCCAAAACCAAGATTTTGCCAGTCAATGTTTTTTAGTGTCATTTTATTTCCTTATTAATGATGTTGTTACAACAGAATGGTTTTAATCTACACCATTATTTAAAACTTGCAACAATAAAAGTGCGGTTATTTTTGAATTTATTTTTTCTTAGAAAAAATACGATGTCTTCTGTACAGCTAACAAGGAAATCTATTTCGGGGAAAAGTGAAACTGTGGTAGGATCTCGCACATAAAAAAACACCGCTCAATTGAGCGGTGTCTAACCTAATTAGGTCAAAAAAATATACAGGAAGTGAAATGAGTAACTAATCAGTTACTCTGTTCGGTTTCCCGAACTATGCAAACACAACATCATACTTAAGTCGAAACTCTTAACCAATAAGGAATTACCAATCATTAAGTATGTGCGTATTGTAGTGAGATGTATGGACGAGAACAAAGGATATTTTTTTATCCCTTGCATTAAAAAAACTAATAGATAAATCAGTGAGTTAGTATAACTGATTATTTTTCATTTGAGAAGAATTTATGTATAAACGTTTGCCTCCCTTGAATTCACTGAAAGCTTTTGAATGTGCGGCTCGCCATTTGAGTTTCACAAAAGCAGCGGATGAACTCTTTGTGACCCAAGCAGCAGTGAGTCATCAAATTAAATTATTAGAAGATTTTTTAGGCATTGAATTATTTAAACGTCAGCACCGAGCGTTAGTGCTAACTGAGTTAGGACAGATTTATTTCAAAGAAGTGACAGAAATTTTACGCCGTTTGTCCGAGGTTACGCAAAAATTAATGACGCAGAAAAATGAAAAACATATTGCGATTAGTGTACCCCAAACCTTTGGCATTCAGTGGCTTGTGCCTCGTTTAAGTGGGTTTAATGCCCTTTATCCAGATATTGAAGTTCGCTTGACAGGCGTGGATCAAGATGAAGGATTGCTGAACCGAGAAATTGATATTGCGATTTATTATGGACGTGGCGCGTGGGAAAATCTGCAAGTGGAAAAATTAGCAGAGGAAAATTTGCTCTTGCTTGCCTCACCAAAATTATTGGCTAAACAGCCGGTATATTCAGCAGATGATCTTAAAAAACATACGCTGATTCATATTCATACCCGTGATAACTGGCAAAATATGGCGAATCATTTACAATTAAAAGCGTTGGACATTCAGCACGGCCCTATTTTCAGCCATACTTTTATGGCCTTGCAAGCTGCGGTACACGGACAAGGCATTGTACTTGCTAACCGTGTGCTAGCTCAGCAAGAAATTGATCGTGGTACATTGCAAGTGGTGTTACCAATCCAACTCAAAGATCCAAAATCTTTTTATGTGGTTAATCAATTAGATAAAGCGAATGATGAACAAATTCTCGCATTTCGCCAATGGATAATTAAAGAAATAAGAAACAATAATGAATAAACTTGCCTTATATTGCCGTATTGGCTTTGAAAAAGAACTTGCCGCCGAAATTACTGATAAAGCAGCCGAACGTGGAATTTTTGGCTTCGCCCGTGTTGAGCCAAATTCAGGTTATGTGATTTTTGAATGTTATCAGGCTGGTGAGGCGGATCGATTGGCACAAGAACTGCCTTTTGACCAACTGATTTTTGCTCGCCAAATGATTGTTGTATCAGATTTATTACAAAATCTCTCACCTGAAGATCGTATTAGCCCTATTTTATTGCAATATCAGCAAGATGAATTGGCGAAAAAACTCAAAAATAGCACCGAATTATTTGTTGAAACTGCCGACACCAATGAAGCAAAAGAATTGTCTGGATTTTGTCGTAAATTTACCGTACCTTTGCGTAATATTTTGAAAAAAGAAGGCTTTTTACAGGGCAAAGGCAATCATCAACATACCCTAACGTTGCACGTTTTTTTCTTGCAATCAACAGCGTGCTATGTAGGGTATTCGTACAACCATAATCATTCGCCATATTTTATGGGCATTCAACGGCTTAAATTCCCCGCAGAGGCACCAAGTCGCTCGACCTTAAAATTAGAAGAAGCCATTTTAACCTTCATTCCTAAACAAAAAGAAAGCCAATACTTAAATGAAAATCAGTATGCGGTTGATCTCGGTGCTTGCCCGGGAGGATGGACGTACCAATTGGTTAAACGTGGTTTATTTGTTTATGCGGTAGATCATGGCAAAATGGCAGCGAGCCTACACGAAACGGGTCGCATTGAACATTGTGCTGAAGACGGTTTTAAATTTCAACCACCGAAACATCGCCGTATTGATTGGCTAGTATGTGATATGGTCGAACAGCCAAGTCGCATTGCACAATTAATTACAAAATGGTTCATTAATGGGTGGTGCCAAGCCAGCATTTTTAATTTAAAATTGCCAATGAAAAAACGTTATACGGAAGTGAAAGAATGCCTAACAATGATTGAACAAGCCTTAGATCAACAAGGAATGAAATTCAAACTTAAAGCAAAGCATCTGTATCACGATAGGGAAGAGATCACCGTTTATCTCTATTTACTGCCTTAATTAAAGTGCGGTGGAAAATTCATAAAAATTTCACCGCACTTCTTGCCTTTTAGCAAAATCCCCCTATAATTTAAAACTGTATAAAAAAACAGTGGTGATGTGATGGATATTTCAGAATTACTTGATGGATTAAATGATAAACAACGCGAGGCAGTCGCTGCCCCCTTGGGCAATTACTTAGTGTTAGCTGGCGCGGGTAGTGGTAAAACGCGAGTGCTAACTTATCGTATTGCTTGGTTGATTGCGGTAGAGCAAATTTCTGAAGGCAGTATAATGGCAGTCACCTTTACCAATAAAGCCGCCGCAGAAATGCGTCATCGAATTGAGCAAACATTGGCGAAATATTCATCACAACGCATAATGGGAATGTGGACTGGCACATTTCACAGTATTGCACACCGTCTATTACGCGCCCATTATGCAGATGCTGGGCTACCACAGGATTTTCAAATTTTAGATAGTGATGATCAGCAACGTTTGATTAAACGCTTGATTAAACTACATAATATTGACGAAAAAGCGTATCCGCCGAAACAGGCGTGCTGGTATATTAATAACAAAAAAGAAGAAGGTTTGCGTCCGCATCAACTTGATGATGAGGGCGATATTCAAGAACGCACTTGGATTAAAATTTATCAAATTTATCAAGATGCTTGTGATAGAGCGGGCTTGTTGGATTTTTCTGAATTATTGCTGCGAGCGTATGAATTGTGGCTGAAAAAACCATTAATTTTGCAACGTTATCAGCAGCGTTTTTCGCATATTTTGGTGGACGAGTTTCAAGATACCAATAAAATCCAATATGCGTGGATCAAATTATTGGTGGGAGAAACGGGTAAAATAATGATCGTAGGCGATGACGATCAGTCTATTTATGGCTGGCGTGGCGCACAAGTTGAAAATATTCACCGTTTCTTAGAAGATTTTCATAATGCACAAACCATTCGTCTTGAGCAAAATTATCGTTCTACGGGCAATATTCTCAACAGTGCCAACCATTTAATTGCGAATAATAGTAACCGTCTTGGTAAGGATTTATGGACGGAGGGGGAGCAAGGCGATCCTGTTGGGATTTATGCCGCCTTTAATGAAATTGACGAAGCTCAGTTTGTGGCAAGCCAAATCAAAATCTGGCTCGATGATGGCGGAAAATTAGATGATTGTGCTATTTTATATCGTAGTAATAGCCAATCTCGTGTTATTGAAGAAGCCTTAATTCGCGCCCAAATTCCTTATCGAATTTATGGCGGATTGCGTTTCTTTGAACGGCAAGAAATTAAAGATGCCTTAGCGTATTTACGTTTGATCGCCAATCGCTTTGATGATGCCGCCTTTGAGCGAGTGATCAACACACCAGCTCGAGGGATTGGCGATCGAACCTTAGATGTGTTACGTCAATTAACCCGTGAGCGACAAATTACCCTATGGCAAGCCATTCAAGTTGCCATTCAGGAAAATATGTTAGCAGGACGGGCAGCAACCGCTTTATTGCGTTTTACTGAATTAATTAATTCCTTACAACAAGATAGTGCAGAAATGCCACTATTTGCACAAACTGATTTTGTCATTAAACACTCAGGCTTGTATGAAATGTATAAGCAGGAGAAAGGTGAAAAAGGTGAAGTGCGGATCGAAAATTTAGAAGAACTGGTGAGTGCAACTCGAGAATTTATTAAACCAGATGAAGCGGAAGAAATGACAGATTTAATGGCATTTCTCACCCACGCCTCTTTAGAGGCTGGGGAAGAACAGGCCTCAGCCCATGAATCAAGTGTACAAATGATGACATTACATTCCGCCAAAGGGTTAGAATTTTCACGCGTCTTTATGGTTGGGGTGGAAGAAGGTTTATTTCCAAGCTTCCGTTCTTTTGAAGAACCAGGGCGTTTAGAAGAGGAACGCCGTCTGGCTTATGTTGGCATCACCCGAGCCAAGCAAAAACTCACCATTAGTTATGCGGAAAGCCGCCGATTATATGGCAAAGAAGAACGCCATATTCCCTCTCGTTTTATTGAAGAATTACCAAAGGATTGTATTCAAGAAGTGCGTTTACGAGGCACGGTGACGCGTGCGTATAATCGTGCTGCCGTCGGTTCGTTAAATAGTCATAAAGTTAGAAATGATAGGGAATGGCGAATGGGACAAAAAGTTAGACACGCTAAATTTGGTAATGGCACAATTATTAATGTGGAAGGTGAAGACAATAACACCCGACTACAAATCGCTTTCCAAGGAGAAGGAATTAAATGGCTGATTGCGGCATTGGCGAAGCTAGAGAAGTTATCCTAAACACAAATTAAAAATTCACTAAAAAGACACCGCATTTTTGTTTTTGAGGCTGTATTAGATTAGTCCTAAATTCCACACCAAAGTCGCGGTGTTTTTAGCTGTTCTTTTGGTGTCCCAAAGTTAAACTGAAATTCACATTCTTTCAAGAATAACGGAAAGGATTTCTTGTCAATTCCGTTATATTTTCTTAGTACTCGTTTAGCCTGATTCCAGAAATTTTCAATCTCATTAATGTGATTTTTTGCTTCTGCGAAATGAGTTGAATGATTAATTCTGACATGCTTAAATTCGCTTATATCTAGCACATCGTAGCGATGATAATAGTCGGTATAAACAACGCTATCAGGCATAATTTTCCTTTTAATTACATGGAGTAAGGTGTTAGTCTTAGTATTTTCAACAATAACCGTATAGACTTTTCCTTCTCGTTTCAGCATACCAAAAACCGCTGTTTTACCCTTAGCACCTCGTTCCCTTTTTCCTTTTCTTTTTCCACCAAAATAGCTTTCATCAAGCTCAATTTTACCAGCAAAAATCTCGTTGGTATCTTGGGCTAAATGGTCGCTAATCACCTCCCTGATTTTGCGATAAAAGAGGGCGGCTGAATTAGGGTTAATTTCCAGTAAATTTGCTGCTGAAACGGGCTGTTACTTCAAGTACAAAAAATTCTAGCAGTTTTTTCTGTATAGATTTCTGATTTTACAATGAGTTATCTTCGGTTTTATAGACTAACATAACTGCTAATCTAATACAGCTAATTCAAATAAAAACCACCGCACTTTATATTAATCATTAAAGTGCGGTGCTTTTTTGTTGTATAATTTTCATTATCTTGTTTTATATCTATGAATCCATTTAATGAAACCCACATTTTTAGAAATTCGACATCTTAAAACACTGATTGCATTAAAAGAAACGGGGAGTGTTTCTTTGGCGGCGAAGCGTATTTATTTAACGCAATCAGCCCTTTCTCATCAGATAAAGTTATTGGAAGATCAATATGGTCTTGCGCTATTTGAGCGAAAAAGTCAGCCTTTACGCTTTACGGCGGCTGGCGAGCGTTTGATTAAATTAGCAAATGAAGTGTTACCACAAATTATTGAGGCCGAGCGAGATCTTTCACGAGTGAAGCAAGGGGAAGCGGGGGAGCTGCGCATTGCGGTAGAATGTCATACTTGCTTTGACTGGTTAATGCCCGCAATGGATAGTTTTCGCCAACATTGGCCTTTAGTGGAGTTAGATATTGTTTCTGGCTTTCATACTGATCCTGTTGGGCTATTATTAACCCATCGTGCAGATTGGGCGGTGGTTTCGGAGGTTGAAGAGACTGTCGGTATTACCTATAAACCGTTATTTTCTTATGAGATGGTGGGATTATGTGCGAAGGATCATTCTCTTGCCAATAAAGCGGTTTGGCAGGCGGAGGATTTTCTTGATCAAACATTAATTACCTATCCTGTTCCTGATGATATGTTAGATTTGCTGAAAAAAGTGTTGCAGCCTGCGGGGATCAATCCTACTCGTAGAACAAGTGAATTGACCATTGCGATTATTCAGCTTGTAGCGAGTAAAAGAGGGGTGGCTGCATTACCTTTTTGGGCAGCAAAACCTTATTTAGATCGAGGCTATATTGTCGCGAGAAAGATCACTTCACAAGGGTTATATAGTAATCTTTATGGGGCATTTCGTGAAGCTGATACAGAGGTTGCCTTTGTTGAGGATTTTTATGAGACAGTGAAAGCCCAAAGTTTTTCAACCTTGCCCGGATTATCCATTTTAGAAGAGTAGCGAGATAAGTATGATTGCAACGCAAAATAAGATTTGGCAAAGCGCAAGAGCGGCATTCCCTTATTCTTTACCTATGTTGGTTGGTTTTTTATTTTTAGGGTTTGCATACGGGCTTTATATGAAAGGATTAGGTTTTAATGCTTGGTATCCTTTTTTAATGGCATTACTGATTTATGCAGGCTCTGTGGAGTTTATTGTTGCTGGGGCATTGATGGGGGTATTCACGCCCGTTTATGTTTTTTTATTAACCTTGATGGTGAGTTTACGTCAAATTTTTTATAGTATTTCTATGTTGGAGAAATATGGCAGTGGCGTAGGTAAAAAACGTTGGTATCTAATTAGTTCGCTGGTTGATGAGAGTTTTTCACTGAATTATGTTGCGACTATTCCTTCGCATTTAGATAAAGGATGGTATATGTTTTTTGTCAGCCTCTATCTTCATATTTATTGGGTGTTAGGCGCACTGTTAGGAAATGTTTTTGGCAATATTATTCCTTTTGATCTCAAAGGCATTGAGTTTGCAATGACCGCACTATTTTTAGTGATTTTTGCAGAAAATTGGCTTAAGGAAAAATCACATAAGAGTTCGTTATTAGGTATTGGTGTGGCATCATTGTGCTTGCTTGTTGTCGGTAAAAATTATTTTCTTCTTCCTACATTAGCGATTATTTGGTTAGTTTTAACTTTATGGCGAGCAAAATTGAATGTAACCTTAGAACAGGTGGAAAAATGACATTAACTCAACAAATTATTACGATTTCTCTTGCTGTGTTAGCCGTTCAATTAACAAGATGGTTACCTTTTTGGATCTTTCCTGCTGAGCGTCCTATTCCTGAATATATTCGTTATTTAGGTAAAGTATTACCGCCAGCAATGTTCGGTATGCTTGTCGTATATTGTTATAAAAATATTGATATGAATACTGCCTATGTTGGCGCACCTGATTTTATTGCAGGGGGAATTGTATTAGCGTTACATTTTTGGAAAAAGAATATGTTTCTTTCCATCATTGCAGGAACAGTGATTTATATGTTTTTAGTACAGATGGTATTTAAATAAAGAAACCACGCTGATTAGACGTGGTTTCTGTGAGTATTAAAATTTGATATTTAAACCTAAACTGGCATTTCTCCCTGCTAATGGAGCGAGAAATTTTAATGATGACGTATTAGAGCGCGCTTCTCTGTTCGTTATATTATTCACATTGAGGTAAAGCTCAATTTCTGTTTGTTTCCAAGGATAGGTATAGCTGATACCTAAATCAACAAGTGTGAAAGAAGGAACGGAAAGTTTTTCATCAATTTCATTGCTGACATTTTTTTGTGTTTTGTAATGAATAGCAGAAATAAATCCTTTCCATCGATCATATTCAATATTCAGATCAGCACCAAATCGAGATGATGGTAAATTAGGTAAATAGTTTCCTAGCCCAGTTAGACGATGAGGGAGCTTCTGTTTGACTTGATCATAAAAAGTATGCCAATACCAAGTACCGAAATGAGCAGTTTCCATCGTATAAGTTAAATCTAATTCCCATCCTGTTAAGGTAAATGGGGTTTGACGCCATTCTTTTACCATTAAACCATTTCGTGCGACACCGGTATAACCTAAATAAGTAAAATGATCGAATTTTGTTTGATACCAGTTTAGGCTAATATCGAAAGGATCAGGGCTATATCCGAGAGAAAATTCCCACGTTTTACTCTTTTCTTTCGCAAGCCGAGCATCACCATTTTCTTCGATTAATAACGCATAGTGGTTATTATTCGCATATAATTCATTCATTTCTAAGGCGCGTTCAGCAAAGGTGCGTTGGATTCTGAGGTAGCTATTGTCAGTTGGATTAAATTGCAGAGCAAGATGACTATTTTGCAAATAAAATTCACGATCTTTCGCATAATAGCCACCTATCCCTCTTGCCGTGCCAGCAACATTCTCACCTAATTTATACCGCACTTTTTCAATACGATGTCCTGCTTCTAGCATAAATGGAGAAAGATCAAGGGTTTCAATACCATATACACTATAAGATTTTCTTGTTAAATGAGGCAAATAAGCATCTTCTCCATTTGGTTGTACGTGTTGATGAGAAAAATCAGTACCAATTGTGCCGATCAGGCGTCCAAATAAAGGTTGGTGGCTTGCATAGAGGCGATAACTATAATTTTTTGACTGAAATCCATTAGAAAGTACATCACCAAGGTATTCATTATCTTTAGCTTGTTGATAATTTACTTGTAAATCAATGGCATCGATACCAGTAAATGGTGTTTTCCAATGTGTTCGCCAGTCTAAGCGATGAGTTTTATTTTTCACATTGACTGGCGCATAACCATCTATGGTTTGGGTATTTAAATAAGCAAACCCCGGTACGCCATAATCCGCATCATAATAATGCCAAGCGATACCCGAGTAACCAAAATCACTAATGTAACTCGTACCAAGCGTAAAGGTACGTGTTTGCGAGTGGCTATTCGGTATTTTTCCGTACGGATAAGAACGATATTCTTTCATTTCACCAAATTTCTCTGCATAGTAAGGGCTATTTGGTACATATAAAGGATTTGGTGGGTTTTGCACAAAAACATTACCACGGTTATTCGTATATTTATCTTCTTCAGTAAGACCTAAGCTCGTATCTTGATAATTATCTAAATAATATTGACTAATATATTTGAAATAGGCTGGATTAATTGTTGTTAATACAGGAATACTTACCTGACATTGACGCTGTAAATCTGTCCGAGATTGTAGATAGCTTTTATCATAGCAAACAGAAGATTTGGTTCGATGAGGTATTTTTACAGAAGAAATCTTACTGATACTTCCACTGATATGCCCTGCCCAATGTTCATCATTACTCAGATTGAGCTGAAATAGCCCTTGGTTTGGCGCATTAATTCCTTTATTTAGGGTTACTTGTCCGCTTATTTTTTGATGCGAAATTTTATTAGAGATTGAATTATCTAATACATTCACTGCACCACCAAGGCTACGTCCACCGTATAGAATACTGGCACTTCCTTTGTTGATTTCAATTTCTTTTGCATTCAATGGATCGACAGAAGTTGCAAGATTACCACTTACTATAGCTAAGTCATTGATCGGCATATTGTTTTGTAAAACAGTAACACGCTGACCTGATAATCCTCGAATAATAGGACGACTTGCATTTGGTCCAAAAGAACTGCTTTGTACACCTGAGGTTTTATCTACGACTGAACCAATGGTTGTCGAATAGTTCTGCTTTAATTGCTGTTCGGTGATTTTATGTTGCGTATGCAAATAATGATCGGGTACCGCGGTTGGAGAAATGGTGGTTTCAACTAAAATCGGCGCTAATTGTTGGCTATTTTCTCCATTTTGCTCCGCATTTGATGGCATTGTACTCGCTGCTGCGATTAAAAATAATGAAATTTTATGAAATTCAAAAGATTGCATTTATACACCTTATTTTTTAATGAAAAATAAGCGGAAATGCTAACATAAAATGGCTAAAAGTAAATGGAGATAAAGAAACTTTATTATTTTTACAAAATAAGTGATAACATAATAGACACACCATCCATTTTTATGGTGTGCTATTTTTATCTAACGAGAGAGGAAATGATGAAAACATTAAACAAAATTTACTGTGCATTTTTAGCTGTAGGTCTTGTCGGTTTATCAGGTTGCGAACAAGCCACAAAGACTGATACCGCTGCAACAAAAACAGATGTTGTTGAACAAGCTCAAGCTAAACAAGAGACTGAAAATACTCAGGCGTTTGTTCAACATTATGAAGGAAAAGTTACTGGCTATGATTTCCAAAGTTATCCTTTTGAAGGAAAAAAAGGGCAAACATTAATTGTTAAACTGGTTACCCAAGGGAATGTAGATGCTTTCTTATATGGATATGATGATTATTCTTATGGTGAAGCTTATACGCTACCAGAAACAGGGCAATATGAATTACGAGTAGGCCAGCCTCGAGCAGCCTCCTATAAAGATAAGACTTCTAGCTATGAGTTAACGATTGAATTGAAATAGTATCAGCGTTAAATTTTAACTTATTCTTTGATAAACCTATTTTATCGCCGTTTAAATTTGGAATGAAACGAGATGGCACGTTACAGGCAATGCAATAAAGCAAGCCTATAACGTGCCATCTTATTTCAAAATTTGAAAAAATATACCGAAAATCGCAAAATCAAAATGAGGCAGGGCAGTTAGCTAAATAGGCTATTTAGCTAACACAATGCTAGTAGAGGGTGAGTAAAACGATTTGTTCAGGATCAATATAGCAAAAGAGTTTATCACCTTGTTGGAAAGAGGAATGTTCGTCAAGGCTAGCACAGCATTCTAATTGCTCATTTAGGGTGAAAATTGCTTCATTAGTGTGATTTTGATGGTTGATATGGGATAAAAGTGCGGTGAAAATATTACAGGTTTTTTGCGGTTTTTTAGCGAATAATTTTACCCAAGGCGCTTTGATCATTAGCATTACTTCTTTACCTAAATGAAGCTGTAAACGTACCGCACTTTGTGCGGTGATAAAGGCAATAATAGGCTGATCGAAATGGGGAAGTTGGATTTCCACAGCGCAATGATTGTCTTCTTGTGTTAGGCTTTTCACTGTACCAAAAAACTGATTTCTGGCACTACTTTGCAAAGAAAAACGCGCCGTAGCAGTCAATAAACTATCAAGGGGAATTTGTTCATCTTGTAGAATTTGAAAGGCTTTTTGTTGTGTTTCTTGCAATAGATCGTAGAGTTTTAACAATCGCTTGGCATAATTTGTCAGTGTTGTACCGCCACCATTTTTTCCACCTGTATTACGTTCTAGTAAAGGCATCTGGCTGAGGCTATTCATTGCTTCAAGATGATCCCAAGCACTTTTATAACTCACGTTGGCGTTTTTTGCTGCTTGGCTGATAGAGCCAGATTCGGCAATTTCACGTAATAAACGCATTCGTTTTGGATCAACAAAAAGCTGTTGTTGTAATTTTATACTGAGCAATACTTCACTATTTAACATTATTCCCCTCAAATTCCCAATAGAGTTTGTGCTAGCGCTGTTTATTTTGATACCGTTGAAATCAAGTAAAACTATTTTACGAGAAGTTCTCTTTTTTATGTAGCTTTTATTTTTTAAATCGTTATATAATTTATTTTATATTGATAACTAAGGAGTATCCCAATGCTAAAACTTAAAACATTTCTTTGTTCAACTTTATTGGCTTGTTCATTATTTTCACTTTCTGCGCAAGCGAAGCTGACTATTTTTGCCGCTGCTTCTATGACAAATGTATTAGAAGAGGTGAAAACGCAGTATTTAGCAACTCACCCTAAAGAAGAAATTGATTTTTCTTTTGCCTCTTCTTCTGTATTGGCGAGACAAATTTCACAGGGTGCGCCAGCGGATATTTTTATTTCTGCCAACCAAAAATGGATGGATTTTTTAGCGGAAAAAAATGTGATTGAGCCAAAAAGTCGCGTGAATTTAGTGCAGAATAGTTTGGTTATGATTGCCCCGAAAAACAGCCGATTAGCGCAGATTGATGTACAAAATGCTCAGTGGCAAGGTGAATTAAAAGGTAGCTATTTGGCAGTGGGGGATCCATCACACGTTCCTGCTGGGAAATATGCACAAGAAGCCTTAACAAGCTTAAATCAATGGCAAGCGGTTGAAAATAAACTTGCCAGAGCCAATAATGTGCGTGCTGCATTAGCCTTAGTTGAACAAGGTGAAGCCCCTCTTGGGATTGTATATGGCACAGATGCAGCGGCAAGCCAAAAAGTGAAAGTGGTGGCGGTTTTCCCTGAAAATTCTCACGCGGCGATTGAATATCCTGCGGCAATTGTGGTTGGGCATAGCAATCAGGAAAGTGTTGATTTTCTTGCCTATTTGCAATCAGAAGAGGCGAAAAAGATCTTCCTGAAAGCTGGATTCGTAGTCAAATAAAAGGGTACGATGCAAATGGATTGGCAGGCCTTTTTTCATTTTTCCTCAGCTGAGTTGAATGCCATTGCATTAAGTGTCAAAGTGGCATTGGTGTCAGTGTTGGCTGGATTGCCTTGCGCAATTTTGGTGGCTTGGTTGCTAGCGCGCAAAGATTTCTGGGGAAAATCCTTGCTCAATGGCATTATTCATTTGCCTTTAGTTTTACCTCCTGTGGTGGTTGGTTATTTATTATTAATCGCAATGGGGCGAAATGGCATTATCGGGCGATATTTATTGCAATGGTTTGATTTTAGCTTTGGCTTTAGTTGGTATGGCGCCGCATTAGCTTCTGCCATTGTCTCTTTCCCACTAGTGGTACGCTCGATTCGTCTAGCTATTGAAAATGTGGATTTCAAACTTGAGCAAGCAGCACGCACTTTGGGATCATCAGCCTTGAAAACATTTTTTACGATCACCCTACCACTTGCTCTGCCGGGGATATTGGCAGGGATTGTGCTTGGTTTTGCTCGCTCATTAGGCGAATTTGGGGCAACCATCACCTTTGTTTCAAATATTCCAAAAGTAACCCAAACCATTCCTCTTGCAATGTTTTCTTTTATTGAAACACCGGGTGCAGAAAGTGCAGCAGCACGCTTATGTTTGATTGCTATTGCAATTGCCTTGATTTCTTTACTGATTTCGGAATGGTTAGCAAAATATACACAAAAACGCTTGGGGCAATCTGATGTTAGAAATTAATGTACGCACACAATTAGGCAAAATGACTTTTGCGGTAGATTTACAGTTGCCCACGCAAGGGGTTACCGCATTATTTGGCTTGTCTGGTTCAGGGAAAACCACACTGATTAATTTAGTGAGTGGTTTGTTGCAACCTGATGAAGGCTATATTCGTTTGAATGGGCGAGATTTAGTTAATACAGAAATGCAACTTAATCTTCCACCTAATCATCGTAATGTGGGCTATGTTTTTCAGGAAGGCAGATTATTTCCTCATTATTCGGTAACAGGCAATTTACGTTATGGAATGAAACAGAAAAATACCGCAGAGTTTGATCGTATTGTGCAACTTTTGGGCATTGAGCATTTACTCAAACGCTATCCGATCACCTTATCAGGCGGTGAAAAACAGCGTGTTGCGATTGGGCGCGCATTGCTCAGCCAACCTGAAATTTTGCTGATGGACGAACCCCTTTCCGCCCTTGATTTACCGCGCAAATTAGAGTTATTGGATTATCTAGATAAACTCGCACAAGAAATTGCGATTCCTATTTTATATGTTACTCATAGCCTTGAAGAATTAGCACGTTTAGCTCAACAAGTGGTGCTGTTAGATCAAGGTAAGGTAATCGCCTATGATCAATGGAAAAATTTGCGAGATAGTACATTACTAGCCCTTTGGCGAGAAAGAGAAAAATAAAATAGGGCAGAAAACAAGTGCGGTGAAAAAATTCAAAAATTTCCACCGCACTTCTGGTGTTATTGCTTTTTCTTTTTATGGTTGGTTTATTTTTTCTTTGCCAACATTGTGACAAATTTCATTTTAATGCGGTTGCCATTTTCATCTGTTTTGTGAAGTTCGCCCATTTCTTCTTGATATTTAATCAATTCCCAATTTTGATAATAATTTTTCAGTTCACCTTCTTTGAAAGTGAAAGAGAATGGCATTGGGCAAGGCACATCATCAGTACTCATTGCAGCAACAATGAGATTATAACCGCCAGCATTTGTGTGCTTTTGCATATTCTCAATAATCGCAGGAATGGCATTGCGATCAAGGAACATAAATACCACCGTAGACAGAATAAAATCGTAATTTTCCTGAATATTGGCGTCATTGATATTATAAAGTGCGGTTTGAATATTCAGATTTTCTTTTTCCGCCGTACTGGTTAGAAAAGCAAGGCTATTTTCGTTGTGATCCCAAGAAGTAACATCATAGCCAAGCAGACTTAAAAAGAGCGAGTTGCGTCCTTGTCCGCAACCAAGATCTAAGACTTTGCAAGGCGGAATGATTTCCACCGCACTTTTCACCTCAGAATGCGTTGGGGTCATATTATATTTTTTGCTGAAATAATCTTCTTTTTTACAATAAAATGCTAAATAACATTCCAGATCATCTGAAGCGGCTTCCACGCGGTGCCATAGTTGCGGTTCAACAAAAGGCGTGTCATCTTGCGCAGTGAAAATATGCTCACTCACTACGTCGCCTTGTTCGGTTAAAACATAAAATTTTAGTTTGCCTTGTAGCACGGTAATTTTGCCCCAAGTTCCAATTTTCGTGTTATGTTTTTCTTGGAACATTTTTGGCAGACTTTCTTTGTTCCACACAGGCATTTTTTTGTAGCAAATTAATTCATTTTTCATTGTCTTTCTCCAAAGATAAAATAGTTGAGTAATATAGTAGGGAATTAATATATATAAGGCAATAAGACAACAAAAAAAGTTATAAAATACCTGCGTAAGATCATTTTTTGCCGTATAAAGATCGTAAAAAAAGGTAAATTTTGCTACAATTCGAGCCTTTATAACAAAAATTTTATGCTGTTTTAGCCATTAAAATGGGAAATACCATTTAAAAAGGGGATTGAAAGAATTTATGCGTTGTCCTTTTTGTTCAACAGAAGAAACGAAAGTGATCGATAGTCGGTTGGTCTCCGATGGCTTTCAGGTTCGCCGCCGCCGTGAATGTGGGCATTGTCACGAACGTTTTACCACCTTTGAAATTACTGAACTCGTGATCCCAAAAATTATTAAAAGTGATCAATCGCGCGAACCTTTTGATGAAGAAAAACTCCGTCGTGGTATTCTGCACGCCTTAGAGAAACGTCCAGTAAGTTCTGATGATGTGGAAAAATCCATTAACCGCATTATTCATCAACTGCGTGCCACAGGAGAGCGTGAAGTGCCAAGCCATTTTGTCGGGCAACTGGCAATGAATGAGTTAAAAAAATTGGATAAAGTCGCCTATATCCGTTTTGCCTCCGTTTATTTAAGTTTTGATGACATCGATCAATTTACCAAAGAAATCGAAAGCCTGAAGGATTAATATGCAATCATTTTCTCAACAAGATCAGCAATTTATGCAAATGGCGTTGGATCTCGCCAAGCAAGGACGTTTTACTACCACGCCAAATCCTTCAGTGGGCTGTGTTTTGGTTAAAGAAGGGAAGGTGATCGGTAAAGGCTTCCACCTTAAAGCAGGGCAACCACACGCCGAAGTAATGGCATTGCGTGAAGCTGGAGAAAATGCACTTGGTGCAACGGCTTATGTTACCCTTGAGCCTTGTTCTCATTTTGGTCGTACGCCACCTTGCGCCAAAGGATTAATTGAAGCTGGGGTAATAAAAGTGATTGCCGCAATGACCGATCCCAATCCGCAAGTTGCTGGACGTGGCTTGAAAATGCTTGAACAAGCCGGCGTGCAAACGGAGGTCGGATTGTTGGCAGAGCAAGCAGCGTTGCTCAATCAAGGTTTTCTCACAAGAATGTGTCGCAATCGTCCTTTCGTACAACTGAAAATGGCGATGAGCATTGATGGACGGACCGCAATGGCAAGTGGCGAAAGTAAATGGATCACCGGTGAACTGGCACGCCAAGATGTGCAGCAATATCGGGCAGCAGCAAGTGCCATTCTTTCCACAAGTCAAACGGTATTAATGGATAATCCGATGTTAAATGTACGTTGGGAGCAACTTCCTTTAGCGGTTCAACAACAATATCCTGATAGCGAACTTCGCCAGCCTGTGCGGATTATTTTAGATAGCCAGCATCGAGTTACGCCAGAATATCAGTTATTTCAACAACCTACGCCTGTTTGGTTAGTCAGTTCAACGGCAAGAGATATGCAAGGTATGCCCGATTTCTGTCAGACAATACATATTGAAAAAAAGGCGGATTTTTTCACCGCACTTTTAACGCAGTTAGCAGACCAACAAATTAATACCTTATGGGTTGAAGCGGGCGCACAATTAGCCGGTGCTTTGATTGAAGCAAAATTGGTGGACGAGCTGATCATTTATCTTGCACCTAAATTATTGGGCGATAAAGGGAAAGGACTTTGTCAATTACCGCATCTCCAAAAATTAGCTGATGCACCACAATGGCAATTACAATCGGCAACACCGATTGGTGAAGATTTAAAATTAATTTATCATCCAAAAAATTAAGTGAAAGTAAAGAAACCAGCAAATCATACAACGAATACGAAGAGAATAAGAATGTTAAGAAAGCTTATCCAATCGATTATCATCGGTTTACTTGCCGCTGGCGCAATTTTGTTAATTAGCCCTTTCCTAAAGCAAGATCAGCCTTTGTTTCAAAAAGCGATCCTTTCTTTTAAAGATGCGGTTCGGGTTGCTTCGCCTGCGGTCGTGAATGTGTACAGTCAATCTTTTACTTCGATGAGTGGACAGCCACAGATTACCAATCTTGGCTCGGGCGTGATAATGGTGAAAGACGGGCATATTCTCACCAATAAACACGTTATTCAAAATGCCGATCAAATCGTGGTGGCAATGCAAAATGGGCGAATTTTTGAAGCCAGTTTGATCGGCTCAGACAACCTTACCGATTTAGCGGTACTAAAAATCCGCGCAGATAATTTACCCACAATTCCTAATACCAAGCGTAAATTGCACGTAGGTGATGTGGTGCTTGCCATTGGTAACCCTTATAACTTAGGGCAAAGCGTATCGCAAGGCATTATCAGTGCGTTGGGGCGCAATGCGGTAGGCGATTACATTGGGCGACAAAATTTTATCCAAACTGATGCGTCCATTAATCGCGGTAATTCAGGTGGTGCATTGATTAATTCCCTTGGTGAATTGGTGGGCATTAGCACATTAAGCATTGGTAAAAATGCCAATGAAATTGCGGAAGGGTTGAATTTTGCCATTCCCATTGATCTTGCCAATGATGTAATGAAAAAAATTATCCGTGATGGACGTGTGATTCGTGGCTTTCTTGGTATTCAAACTGACGTCTTGCTTAGTGATGAAACGAGCAGTAAAGGCATTGAAATTACGAATGTGAAAGAAAACAGCCCTGCTGCCAAAGCCGGCTTACAAGCGGGGGATATTATGCTGCAATTTGGCGATATAAAAGCAGAATCACCGGCACAAATGATGAATGTGATTAGTAATACCAGACCAAACACCACCGTGAATATGGTGATTTCTCGTCTTGGCAAAGTGATGACTTTGCCAGTTACCATTGAAGAATATACGGAGAACTAAATGTCCTTTGAACGCTTACAACCGAGCCACTTCTTTGCCTGTTTGGATCGCTTAAAGCTCATTCAGCGTTGGTCTTTAATGCGTAATATTGAAAAAGAGAATTTAGCGGAACATAGTCTACAAGTGGCGTTTGTGGCACATATGTTGGCTATCATCAAAAATAAATTTTATGCAGGTCAGCTAAATCCTGAACGCATTGCCGTATTGGCAATGTATCACGACAGTGCAGAAATTTTTACTGGCGATTTACCCACGCCAATTAAATATTTTAATGACAGCATTACCCAAGCCTATAAACAAATTGAAAGTGCCGCAGAATTTCATTTATTGAGTTTACTCCCTGAAGAATTGCAACCTGATTTTGCGCCTTATTTACATAGCGAACAATTTTCTGCTGAAGAAAAACACATTGTAAAACAAGCCGATTTACTTTGTGCTTACATCAAAGCGAAGTTTGAATTGGAACAAGGTAATCAAGAATTCTCTTCCGCGAAAGTACGGTTAGAAGCATTAATGGCGGAATGGCACAGTGAAGAAATGACATATTTTATTCAAGTGTTTATCCCAAGTTTTGGACGTAGCCTTGACGAAATTGCGTTGTAAGAGTTCAGTTAAAAAGTGCGGTAAAAAATTTAACAAAATTTTACCGCACTTTATTTTTATCCTAATGTGATGAACGTTTCTCGTTTTTGTGTTGGTTAAACCAAGCGAGATAATCAAACTGATCATAATAGCGTTTACCGCTCCAACCTGAATAAGCAAAAAGATCGCCCACACAATCTTGTTGTTCAAAGCCTTGAATGTAAAAAGCGGAAGGCATTGCTGGGTAAGGTTTATGTGTAAATACCACTTTGTTTGGATAAGGCAGGGCATCAAAGGCGTCGAGATCTTGTTCTGTACAGCCATCACGATCGGTCATAATAATAAAAAGATTTTCAAGATCAATCCGTTGTGAGCGCTGTTGCCATTTTTCTTGGGCTTGCTGTGCATTGGCATAATGCATAAAGTGAATTTTTACATCATCTAAATAAGCAATCGGGTAAGGTGATTGCGCTACAAATTGCAAGGTTTGTTGCTGATAATGTTCAATACGCTGTAAATAGCGAATAAAATCTTTGGGTTCAAGATATAAATTTACAAAAGGCGAATTAAACGGTTGTGCTAAATCGTGCAAAATAAATGCACCGTTACAATTACTGGCTATTACCGTCATTCCTTTATTTTTCAATCCATTACGCATTTTGGGATTAATAAACAGTTTGCGTAACAGGGCATTGTATTTGTTTTTGAGTAAAGAGAATCGCATCGTATTTTCCTATTCTTGCGAATATGCTTTTTTAGCTTGCTCAATGGCTTTTTGGCGGCGTTTGTTTAATTCTTCACGGATTTTTTCTTTTTCAAATCCATCTCTAATCACCTGTTGTACATCAACCTGAAGCGCTGCTTGATACAGTTTAAGTAGGAAATCCGCTTGTGGGTAATCCACCTGTTCAAAGCCCTTGCGACCTTTTGCATCTGCTTTACAAACAAGTAACAGTTGTTCAAAACGTTCTGCTTTACGCCATACGTCTAACTTATTGAATAATCTAACAATAGTGGCTGGGCGTAAGTCAAATGCGCGGTGAATATTGGTATGGGTTTCGCACACAAGACAAGCCAGTTCTTTGATGTAGCCGGGGACTTTTAAGCGATTACATAGGTTTCGGGTTGGTATTATTCCGTTGTGTTCGTGTCCAATATGACGAGGAAGCATATCTTTGGGGGTGAGGGCTTTGCCTAGATCGTGGCAAATTGCGGCAAAACGTACCGCACTTTTTTGTTGCTTGTTGCTCTTTGTCGTCAGTAAGCTTGCTTGGTGTAATACCATCATTGTATGGATAAAACTATCCACTTCGGGGTGATGTTGCACTGGGTTTGGCACACCGTAAAGGGCATTTAGCTCTGGGAAAAGCACCGATAATGCGTTGATTTTTCTCAAAATCTCAAAATAAATTTCAGGATTTGGGGTTTGTAAGGCTTTTTCTGTTTCTAGCCATACGCGCTCTGTGGTGAGATGAGAAAGTTCACCTGAGAGCGTGATTTCTTTCATTAATTGAATGGTTTCAGGCGCAATTTGAAAGCCTAAATAATGGTAACGTGCAGCAAAACGCGCCACTCTTAACACCCGTAAAGGGTCTTCTGCAAACGCTGGGGAAATATGACGGAGTAGGCGATGATTCAAATCATTGACACCACCATAAGGATCGTGCAAATTGCCTTGGCTGTCTTGGGCAATGGCATTAATCGTCAGATCTCGGCGGATTAAATCTTGCTCGAGAGTTATTTCTGGGCTGAAATCACAAATAAATCCCGTGTATCCTACACCTGTTTTTTTTTCCGTGCGTGCTAGTGCATATTCTTCTTTGTTTTTCGGATCAAGGAAGACGGGGAAATCTTTCCCGACTTGAATATAGCCTTGTTGCAGTAGCTCTTCGGGAGTTGCACCAATCACTACCCAATCTTTGTCTTTAACAGGGAGATTAAGTAGTTGATCGCGTACAGCACCGCCGACTAAATAAATTTCCATTTTGCTGAGAGGATTGGGTTATGCCCAGCCATCACGGCGGCGACGTTTCGGCATAATGAAAGGAAGAATTAAGCCAAGTAGCAAACCTACGCCTAGCACAGAACCGCCGTAGATAAACCATTGAATGGCGATTTCTCGCTTACCTGCATCAAGCATTGCTTCTAAATCACGGTTTTTATTTTTGGTGATTTCAAGTTCACGGTTGAGCTGGGAGTTTTGTTCCAAGAGTTGGCTACTTTGTTGCTCAGCTTGTTTGGTTCGGCGTTGCATTTCACTCGTGCGTTGTTGCCAGTCCCCATCTAATTGATTGAGTTTTAAAGTTAATTCTTCAATTTTGGCTTTTAATTTGGGGTTTTCATCTTTGCTACTTGGTGTGCTAGAAAGCTCAGATGTTAAGATCCACGCTTCACGATTTTTACTATCACGAATGAGCGTGTAGCGATCTTTTTGGTTTAGTACGGTAACAGGCTCGCCTGAGCGGATTGCCCCGGCAATTTTAAATTGATCGCCAGCCCCTTTGCGTAAAAAAGTTGAAAGGTTTTCCGTTACATAACGTGTTTCTGCCTGTGCAAATGGCACAGAAAGAAAGAATAAAAACAAGATTTTAGTCATTTTTTGCATTACAACACCTTGAAAACGAGACAATAAAAAAGTGCGGGAAATTGTACCGCACTTTGCTTTCATTCACAAAATCTTTGTCTTATTTTATGTGGTTTTACGCTGCTTTACGTCAATTAGATAAAAATGGCGTGCAACACATAGTAAATCAAAATGGCAAAGAATGCCCCCGCTGGCAAGGTGATCACCCAAGAGGCGATAATATTGCGAATTACTGTTAAATTCAACGCAGCGATACCTCGTGCAAAACCGATACCAAGAATGGCACCAACAAGGGTTTGCGTGGTAGAAATGGGTAACCCTGTTCCTGAGGCAAGCACTACCGTGGTTGCCGTGGCAAATTGGGCAGAGAAACCGCGGCTTGGTGTGAGATCGGTGATCCCTGTTCCAATGGTTGCCATTACTTTGTAGCCCATAATGATTAAACCTAGTGCGATCCCCGCCGCTCCTAAGGGAAGAATCCACCAAGCAAGCGGACTTTTCGCCATAATTTGACCGCCATTATCTACAATCGACACCACGGCAGACAAAGGTCCAATGGCATTTGCCACATCGTTTGAACCGTGCGCGAACGCCATTGCACAGGCGGTGAGTAGCATTAAAATGCTGAACACTTTTTCTACCGCACCAAAGGTGCCTGATTTTACGGTTTGATGGAACTTTTTGCTGCGGAAATAGAAATAGCTTGCCACCACAGAAATCGCACTAATAGCTAATGAAATAAAGAAGGTTTCGCCACCTGTTAAATGTAAACCAACGTGCTTTAAGCCTTTTATCATTGTGACGACGGACAAGATAAAGATAGTTAGCCCCATATAATATGGACCATATTTTTGTGCATTGCGTAACGGTTTTTCTGTATCAAAAATCAGTTTTTGAGTGCTGAAGAAAATACCATACGCCACCACACCAGCAATCACAGGGGTGATAAACCAACTGCCAACAATATTGCGGATAGCTGACCAGTCAATAGAATTTGGGCCAACAGTAATTAAACCGAAACCGATAATCGCACCAATAATGGTGTGCGTGGTGGAAACTGGCCAGCCCATTCGTGAGGCAATAAGTAGCCAGATTCCTGAAGAAAAGAGGGCGGCCATCATACCTAACGCTAAAATTTCTGGCGTTGCGGTATATTCCATTGCATTGAGTACCCCACTTTTAATGGTTTCAGTCACTTCGCCACCCGCTAAATAGGCACCAGCACATTCAAAAATCATTGCAATAATAATGGCTTGCTTGGCAGTAATTGTGCCTGAACCTACGGATGTTCCCATTGCATTAGAAACATCGTTTGCCCCCACACCAAATGCCATAAAAAAGCCGAAAGCTGCGGTGATGATCACTAATAAAGTGCCATAATGTTGAATAACTTCCATAGTATTATTCCTATGTTGCTTAAACAATTATGAACGAGCTAACATTAACTCAATTCGTGAACCTACGCGCTGGGCTTGATCAGCAAGCACGCCAATCCATTCCAGGATTTTGTATAAAAACATTGCGTCAATTGGGTTGAATTGATCTTCCATAGCACGCAAAATTAAGCGTAATTTAATTTGCATTTGATCCGTATCATCTTCAATCTCATCAAGAGTTTGGATCATTTTATTAACAAATTGCACTTCACGCCCTTTGAAACCCGTTTCAAGCAAGCCGTCCATTTCATCAATAACCAGATGAGCTTGCTCCGCCGCATCAATACTGCGTGCCACATATTTCATAAAATCTTCTTGCATTTCAGGTGGAAAAGCGCATTGACGCCCTACCATTCTGCCGGCAATATCTTTGGCATAATTAGCTAATTTATCTTGTTGTGTAACCAGTTCTAATAAATCAGTGCGTTCAATTGGCATAAACAAACCGCGTGGCAGCTTTAAGCGAATTTCGCGTTTCAAACTATCAGCTTGGCGTTCTGTCTCCGAAATTTTTTGGCGCAATTTCTCTGCATTTTCCCAATCACCTTGGAAAGTGTAGTCAAAAAAGGGAATGAGATATTTACAACAATCAGTTACCTTAGCAGAATGACGCGCTAAGGGCTTTAATGGGGAATGGGCAAATAATCCTAAAATATTATTTACAGCCATAAGATAACTCCTTCTAGGGGTTAGGTTGAAAAATTTTTATGCATTGCTCTCTTGTTTAAGCCTATGCGCGCGTAAAATACACTATATTTCATCGAAAAAACAAGGAATTTATTAGATAATATGAAAAAACTTGATTAAGATTGGAAGGAATAGACAAAATGAGTACAGAAATTGAATTAAAACTACTAATTCCGCCGTTTCGGTTAAATTCATTCAAGCAGAATTTGATAAAAAGTGAACCGTGCGCTCATCAGCACGCTTTTTTAGGGAATACCTATTACGACACCGCAGATAAATTTTTTGCTCAGAACCAAATGGGCTTGCGTGTTCGCAAAGAAAATCAACAGATTACCTTAACCTTGAAAACAAAAGGAAATACCATCGGTGGTTTACATATTCGCCCTGAATATAATTTTCCACAGCAAAATGAAAGCCCAAACCTCGCTCAATTAGTGGAAGATTATGATCTTGAACCAAGTTGGAAAAATCTTGCATTACAGCCGATTTTTGCGACAGATTTTGAGCGAGAAACTTTTTTAATTCGCACCGCACTTTCTGCAGGCATTGTCACAGAAATTGAAGTGGCAATCGATCAAGGCAGAATTATTGCAGGTGATAAGCAGGCAGAAATTTGCGAAGTAGAGTTTGAGTTAAAGCAAGGTAATATCGCGGATTTACTTAATTATGTGCGCGCCTTAGGATTAGAAAACGGTATGCGATTAAGTGCCATTAGCAAAGCACAACGGGGTTATGCATTGGCAGAAAATTATCAGCCTAAAGCACAAAATTGGCTAGACAAGTGGCGCGATTTTTTAAACTTCGCCCAAGGTGCGGGCAATTTTTCACAAAAATTAGCCGCACTTTTTCAACTTGAACAAAACTTAATTGAAGAAACTTTTTCCTTAGGGCAAGTTTATTTTGCGGAAGATTTTTTACGTACAGTGGAACGAATTGGTGCATTTTTTAACCTGTATTATTTTTATACAGAAAATGGTAAGTTATTGGAAAATGCCTTTAATCAACAAGGGTTAAACGACACCCTTAAAACTGACTGGCTAGCGTTGGTGGAAAGCAGTCAGCAATGTTTAGCAGAATGCAAACAGCTTATTACACAGCATAGTGAAAGGAAAAATAATGCTGAAGTCATCGCACAATTATTTGATTTCTTACAATCGGCATTTTATTTACAACGAATGTTAAATCTTATTTCGCTGACTTATCTTGAAACACATTTTGCGGAAAATTTGGAGGAAAAGAATGGCTAAAGCAAAAACGGCTTTTGTATGTAATGATTGCGGGGCGGAATATGCACGTTGGCAAGGACAATGTAATGCGTGCAAATCTTGGAATACCATTACGGAAATACGTCTTGCGCCTGCAAAATCGAGCAGAGCTGATCGCTTTAGTGGTTATGCGGGAGAAACACAAGCCAAAATTCAAACTTTATCGGAAATCAATTTACAAGAAGTCCCTCGTTTTCATAGTGGTTTTTATGAGCTTGATCGTGTATTAGGCGGAGGAATTGTGCCGGGAAGTGCGATCTTAATTGGCGGACACCCGGGGGCAGGGAAAAGTACACTCTTACTACAAGTGATGTGTGGTTTAGCACAAAATATGACCGCACTTTATGTGACAGGGGAAGAATCTTTACAACAAGTTGCAATGCGAGCCAATCGTCTTGGGCTACCGACAGATCGCTTAAAGATGTTATCCGAAACCTCGGTAGAACAAATTTGTCATCTTGCCGATCAACTTAAACCGCAAATCATTGTGGTGGATTCTATTCAAGTGATGCATCTAGCGGATATTCAATCCTCACCGGGAAGTGTTTCTCAAGTACGAGAATGTGCCGCTTTTCTTACGCGTTATGCCAAAACTCGCCAAGTTGCCATTATTATGGTGGGACACGTTACGAAAGACGGCACGCTTGCAGGGCCAAAAGTCTTGGAACACGCCATTGACTGTTCACTTTTATTAGAGGGGGAGGCTGATAGCCGTTTTCGTACCTTACGTAGCCATAAAAATCGTTTTGGCGCGGTGAATGAACTCGGGGTTTTTGCAATGACAGAACAAGGCTTACGTGAGGTGAAAAACCCCTCAGCCATTTTCTTAAGTCGTGGCGAAGAACAAACCGCAGGCAGTTCAGTGATGGTGCTATGGGAAGGAACTCGCCCTTTATTGGTTGAAATTCAAGCCTTGGTAGATCATTCAATGCTCGCTAATCCTCGCCGTGTTGCCGTGGGGTTAGAACAAAATCGCTTGGCATTATTACTGGCTGTATTGCATCGCCACGGCGGTTTGCAAATGTCTGATCAAGATGTTTTTGTTAATGTGGTTGGTGGAGTAAAAGTAACGGAAACCAGCGTCGATTTAGCCTTACTTCTTGCGCTTATTTCCAGCTTCCGCAATCAGCCATTACCACGTGATTTAGTGGTTTTCGGTGAAGTGGGATTAGCAGGAGAAATTCGCCCGGTACCAAGTGGTCAAGAACGGATTTCTGAGGCAGCTAAGCACGGATTTAGCCGTGCTATCGTTCCCTTTGCCAATAAACCTAAAAGTGCGGTGAAAAATATGCAAGTTTTTACCGTAAAAAAACTGAGTGACGCCTTGGCGATTCTAGATGACTTTGATTGAATGGTGATGAAATCAGTGGGAAGAGGCGATTGAGGGCATTTTTTACAGATTAAATGGCTAATAATGATGTTGTTTAATAAATAATCTTGCTATACTTCGCCACCCTGATTTTAGCTATTTATAAAACCTGTTATTGTTGAATAAACTATTATGATGAAATTAACTCCTACTTTCTGTTTTCCTATCCCTTTCCGTTATTCCCGAATTGCACTTTTAATTGCTTCTTGTGCAACACCTTTTGCACAAGCGTCTGTTGTCCGTAGCGATATTGATTACCAATATTTTCGTGATTTTGCTGAAAATAAAGGCAAATTTATTGTGGGGGCGAGTAATATTGCGATTTTCAATAAAGAAGGGCAGGAAATTGGGGTAATGATGAAAGATATCCCAATGCCTGATTTGCGTGCAGCAAATAGGGAAACGGGGATTGCAACGTTAATTTCACCACAATATATAACCAGCGTAACCCACAATGGGGAATATCCGAATGTTTCCTTTGGAGGTGAAGACTATAATCCTGATTCTCATCATTATTTTTATGAAATCGTTGATAGAAATAACTACCCTTATCCTGTTAATGAAAAAAAGGTAGATTACCATATTCCTCGTTTACATAAGTTAGTGACTGAAGTTGTCCCTGCTAATGTGAATGATGCGGAACAAACGCGTGCGGTTTATACGGATACTTCACGTTTTCCTATTTATGTTAGGGTGGGTTCTGGTACACAATTTATTCGTTACTCAGATAAGAAAGATGATCTCAAACAAATTGCAGGCCCATATGTTTATTTAACTGGCGGTGCAGCTATGATCATCAGTGATGTTACAGATGGGAGGAAAGTAGGCGATTTTATTGAAAGAAGAATGGCTTCTAATGGCTGGACTAGCCTGTTTAATGATAAATACGGACCTATGGCTACTTATGCAAGAGGAGGTGACAGTGGTTCAGGGATATATGCTTTTGATAAGCAGAAGAATCAATGGGTATTGAGTGGTGTACTAAATTTTGAGAGTGGGGATAATTTTAATACCAATATTTGGACATTACCAATTTTAGGATTCATTGCAGAAAAAGAAAATGAAGATCTCGCAGGGAGCATTTCTAATCAGAGAGCAGGAGACATTTGGCAATGGCGTGTATCAGAGAATAGTAGTTTTATTAGCCACTCAACGAATGCTTTACCCGTAGCATTAAAAGATCAGAAAGAATCAAACATCCAAGCTGCTAAGAATGCGGGGAAAAACGTTAAGTTTGGCGGTGTTGATGGAGGCGTTTTAATCTTAGAAAATGATATAAATCAAGGAGCTGGCGCTCTTTATTTTGATAGTGATTTTACCGTTAAACCTAAAGCGAACCAAACTTGGTTAGGGGCGGGGGTTTATATTGCGAAAGACAAAACTGTTACTTGGCAAGTTGCTAATCCAAAAGATGATCGTTTATCTAAGATTGGTGAGGGAACCTTACTTGTTAAAGGGAAAGGGGTAAATCTTGGAGATATTAGTATTGGGGATGGTACGGTTATTTTAGCTCAAGAGGCTGATGACGAAGGAAAGAAACAGGCGTTTAATCAAGTGGGAATTGTGAGTGGGCGTCCTACCGTAGTTTTGCAGAGTTCGGATCAAATTGATCCTAATAAATTGTATTTTGGTTTTCGTGGAGGTCGATTAGATCTTAATGGAAATGCATTAGTTTTTGATCGTATCCAGAATGTAGATGAAGGGGCAATGATTGTTAATCATCATTTATTGAATCCAGCTAATGTGACGTTGAAGGCCTCTCTTTCTGATTCATTCGTGATGGGGCATAAACCTACTGATGATGGCGATTTTTTTGAGTTTTATAATCTATTTGAGCGAGAGAACCAATATTTTCGTCCAAAAACGCCAGCACAAGAAAGAAGAAGAAATAAAGGCGCGGCCTCTTTCCCCTATTTTGAAGAGGAACGAGCAATTAGTTACTTTTGGGAATATTTAGGTACAGATAAAGAAAAAGCGATCGAGCAACTGCGTTTAAAACAAAAATATCTATTCAGTTATAGTGGTTTTTTTGGTGAAAAAGATAAAACGAAACACAATGGTAAGTTGAATATTCATTATTCTCCAGATGTTCCCAAAGCTATTTACCAATTTACTGGTGGAATGGCATTGAATGGGGAATTATCAATTAATAATGGTGAATTAATTTTATCCGGTAGGCAAACACCTCATGCCAGAGATTTTTTGAATAAAAAAGAGGTCATTTTTGATGATGATTGGATAAATAGAGATTTTTCAGCAAATACGATTTCTGTTACTAATCAGGGTATTTTCACCGTAGGACGTAATGTTTCTTCTCTTTCAGCTGATATTAACGCAACAAATAATGCTGTATTAAATCTAGGCTATCAGCCAACGCAAAAAGTGTGTCTGCGTTCTGATTATACTGGAGAGGTAAGCTGTGATACGCCAACCTATAATGAGAACGTATTAAATACTATTCCAAGAACTCAATTTACCGGTGATGTTACGCTGTCTGAGCAAAGTGCCTTAAATTTAGGAAAAACAGATTTCATTGGGGCGATTCAAAGCGAAAATACAAGCCAAACAGTATTATCAAAAGAGGCTCATTGGAAATTGACAAAAAATAGCACGCTAGGAAACTTGACGTTAGATGAAGGCGCTCAAGTTACATTGAGCCAAGAAAATAAACCATTTAATACCTTAACGATTAATGGTGATTTAAGTGGAAAAGGGAAATTTTATTACCGCACTAAGTTTTCAACGCGAGAAAGCGATCAGGTTGTTGTTAATGGACAAGCATCGGGAGAGCATACCTTAGTTGTCAATGATGCGGGCAGTGAACCAGAACGTAGCAAAGCCCGCCTTACATTGCTGACAGCGAATGGTTTATCAGATAATTTATCTGTCACCTTGCAAAATAACTATGCTGATATAGGTACTTATCGTTATAACTTAATTAAAGAAGGTAATGCTTTCCGCCTATATAACCCAATTGTAGAAAAACAAATTGAGCAAGAAGAACGTCAAGCCGCGGAAGAGCAAGCGCGTCGTGAAGCAGAAGTAAAACGTTTAGAAGAAGCGCGTAAAGCCGCGGAAGAACAAGGTCGCCGTGAAGCAGAAGCCAAACGTTTAGAAGAAGAGCGTAAAGCCGCAGCGGAAGAGCAAGCCCGCCGCGAAGCAGAAGCAAAACGTTTAGAGGAAGAACGTAAAGCCGCGGCAGAAGAACAAGCCCGTCGTGAAGCCGAAGCAAAACGTTTAGAAGAAGAACGTAAAGCTGCAGCGGAAGAGCAAGCGCGTCGTGAAGCAGAAGCCAAACGTTTAGAAGAAGAGCGTAAAGCCGCAGCGGAAGAGCAAGCCCGCCGCGAAGCAGAAGCAAAACGTTTAGAGGAAGAACGTAAAGCTGAAGCGGAAGAGCAAGCCCGTCGCGAAGCAGAAGCAAAACGTTTAGAAGAAGAACGTAAAGCCGAAGCGGAAGAGCAAGCCCGCCGTGAAGCCGAAGCAAAACGTTTGGAAGAAGAACGTAAAGCCGAAGCGGAAGAGCAAGCTCGCCGTGAAGCAGAAGCAAAACGTTTAGAAGAAGCACGTAAAGCCGCGGCAGAAGAACAGGCTCGCCGTGAAGCGGAAGCAAAACGTTTAGAAGAAGCACGTAAAGCCGCAGCGGAAGAGCAAGCTCGCCGTGAAGCAGAAGCAAAACGTTTAGAAGAAACACGTAAAGCCGCAGCGGAAGAGCAAGCCCGCCGCGAAGCAGAAGCAAAACGTTTAGAAGAAGAACGTAAAGCCGTAGCGGAAGAGCAAGCTCGCCGTGAAGCAGAAGCCAAACGTTTAGAAGAAGAACGTAAAGCTGAAGCGGAAGAGCAAGCGCGTCGTGAAGCAGAAGCAAAACGTTTAGAGGAAGAACGTAAAGCTGAAGCGGAAGAGCAAGCGCGTCGTGAAGCAGAAGCAAAACGTTTAGAGGAAGAACGTAAAGCTGAAGCGGAAGAGCAAGCGCGTCGTGAAGCAGAAGCAAAACGTTTAGAAGAAGAACGTAAAGTCGCAGCGGAAGAGCAAGCTCACCGTGAAGCCGAAGCAAAACGGTTAAAGCAAGCTGAGTTAGTGAGCCGTGTATCAAATACTGGATTATCAGAGCTTTCGGCTCAAGTGAATGTGGTGCTTGAAAAAGATCAGCATTTAAATCAGCGCCTTTTCCAAGCTGGCAGCCAGCAAGCTCAACTATGGACAAATGTTGGTGTTCAAAGAGGTGATTATCAGTCCGATAATTATCGTCATTACGAACAATATAGTTCCTATACTGAATTAGGTGCAGAAAGTCCGTTGAATGAACAAGGTATAAGTGTAGGCGCTATGGTATCCCATACACGAGCTAATATGAATTATGATCAAGCAAGCGGTAAGCTTAGATATTCTCAAGCAACGCTCTATGGCAAAATTCAAAATAGTAAAGGCTTATTCGCCGCTATTGATTTAGGGTATGGACGTTCTAATAACCAGATTACGCTAGATAGCCATTCAATTAAATTTAAGCGTAATATATTTGCTGCGGGGATGAGTTTAGGCAAAAAATGGGATTTAGGATATATGGATCTTAATACCTTGTTAGGCTTAAGGTATCACCATTTTACAAAAGCACATTACACATTAGAGGATGCAAGCATTGATTCGCCATCATTAGATTTAGTGAACTATTATGCTGGAGCGGAATTGTCAAAAACTTGGTCTTGGGAAAGTGTTTCGATTACGCCAAAATTGGCACTGTATTATTTTGATGCGAGCCGTAAAACATTCGATCACGCAATAATGGTGAACAATAATCGGTTGGTGCAACAATTTAATCGTGGTTGGCAATATCAAACAGGGCTTGATTTCGGTGTTGGGGTATTCTCAATGGGAATGACATTTACCTATGAAAAAAGCCAAGAGGCGGCAAATAATAGATTAGTTGATTTGAAGGTGACTTATAAATTCTAACTTGTCGCGATG
Source organism: Avibacterium sp. 20-132 (assembly GCF_023611925.1). Taxonomy (NCBI): domain Bacteria; kingdom Pseudomonadati; phylum Pseudomonadota; class Gammaproteobacteria; order Pasteurellales; family Pasteurellaceae; genus Avibacterium; species Avibacterium sp. 20-132. The sequence goes on along the minus strand of NZ_CP091456.1, from coordinate 2,482,882 downwards.
ATCGCTGTTTCAATTTAATCTAAGACGAAGCAATGCAGCAAACTGGCATTAATAACACGGTGATGTAGTGCAGGCGTAGTTTAAAATGGAATGACGATGGATTAAAAAATGCCCCTTTTGGGGCATTATTTTTAGCCTAATCTTTATAGTTGAATGAAATAGATAATAATCATAATGACTAAATAGCTCAATCCCAACCAAGCCAACCTTATTAGCATTGGATTAGGTGAGAGTTGTTTTGCTAGACTGAGGTTTAGCCACGCAAAAATAGGGGCTGATAGGAAAGAAGCCGTCATTGCAAAAGGGATCATTTTACCGATAGCGCCACTAAAAAATTGAATAATAATGAAACTCGCAAAACAAGCCGCTAACATAAAATAACGTAATCCTTTTTCATTATTAACATCTGTTTGTGCGCCAAATTTGAGTAGCTGAATTGTTTGTTGATTGCAACGAGAATAGCCATCAACAGCAACAATTGTGGTGCCATAAATACACACAAATGCGATAAGCGCAATAAACCAACGGCTCCATTCCCCAATGCTTAGTGCATACATTTCTACAAATAAATGAATAAATTTGCCACCGCTAAGGGGGGGAATGGTATTACCATATTGAATTAATGCGCCAAGTGCCATAAACATTAAAGCTAACACAATGGTTGTGAGATAGCCGATATTAAAATCTAATTGATGATGTTTTTGATAATTTGGCGTTAATCGTCTTTTTTGTACCACCCATAATGAACTGGCAATACTGAGTTCCATTGGGGCAGGCATCCAGCCCATTAATGCAATTAAGAACGGTACGGCAGCGAGACTCCACGCATCAGGTGGAACAAAATCAGCCACTGGTGGCGATGTTTGTTTAGTAAAAGCAAGCACCAACGCAATGAGGGTGATTACGGAGAGAAGTAGCATAATGCTTTTTGATACTTTATCTAATCGCTGATATTGGCGATAAAATAAGATCACTAAAAAACTCACTAATACAATAATGTTAAGACTATTGAGATCAATAGAAAAAGGAAGTAACATAGCCAATAGTACGGCAGAAAGTAAGGTTCCACCTGCAATATTCACCACTGTTGCAAAGAGATTAAATAATAGGAATAACCATAAGTACCCTTTACCTTTTTCTGCATAGCCTTGCAATACGCTTTTATTTTGCGTTGCACTATAATCAAATGCAAAACGGAAAAAGGGGTATTTAAGTAAATTTACTAAAATAATTAATCCAGCTAATTGATAGCCATAATATGCGCCAGCCTGTGTGGAGGCTATAATATGAGAGCCACCAACACAGGAGCAAGCCATAATCACACCCGGACCTAAATTACGTAATAGAGAAAGGTTTATTGTCATTTATTCACCTAGAATTGCTTTTACTGTTAATGCGACATCTTCCGCTTGCATAATGGTGGAGATCACGGCAACGCCATCTGCACCGTTTTGTAGAAGTGGTTTCACGTGAGGGGTTTTTATGCCACCAATGGCGACTAATGGCTTAGTAATTCCTTGCTCACGCAAATATTGAACAAAATTAATGCCGACATCTGGAGCCGCGTCAGATTTTGAAAAAGTTGGAAAAATAGGACCGCACCCATAATAATCAACGCCATTGAAATCATTATGTTGTTGTGCTTGTTGCAAGGTATTGACCGATAAACCGATCAGCATTTTGCCTTGAATTTGTTGAGCAAGCTTATCTACCGCAAAATCTTTTTGCCCAACGTGAATGCCGTCAGCCTTCAATTTTTCTGCGAGTGCGACATCATTATTCATAATAAAAGGCACATTATATTGTTGGCATAATGCCTGACATTGGCGAGCAAGCTGTTCAATTTCCGTTGGATCTTGCAATGAAAATTGCCCTTTTTCACGAAATTGATAACAAGTAATACCGGCTTTTAACGCCTGTTCTAAACGATCTAACAAGGTTTGTTGTGGATTGTTGGCATATTGTGGTAGATGACGGCAATCTTGTGTGCCGGCCACCAAATAACAGCGTAAAATGTGTTTATTCATAATTTTTTTGCTCCTGTGAATAGGCCCAGTGATTCGTTGGGCCGTGTCCGTGTCCGATATTTAAAGGGTGCGTTATGGCACTTGTGATAAACGCTTTGGCCGTTTTGCAGGCTTGCTCTAAAGATTGTCCTTTTGCGAGTTCAGCGGTTAAACAAGCGGAAAACGTGCAGCCTGTGCCGTGTGTGTGTGGCGTATTAAAACGCGGACTTTCCAAAATAAAAGATTGCGTTGGCGTGAAAATAAAATCTTGGCATACTGTGCTTTTTGAATCTTGTTGATGACCACCTTTTATAATCACTGTTTTTGCACCCATTTGTTGTAAATGTTCAGCAATTTTCTGGATACTATGCTGATCTTCCGCTTTCAATCCAGTTAATGCTTCTGCTTCGGGTAGGTTGGGGGTTAGCACATCGGCTAAGGGCAATAACTGCTCACGCATTGCATTGATTGCCGATTGTTCCAATAAACTAGCGCCTCCTTTAGCGATCATAACAGGATCTATCACAATATTAGGAATCGGGTGTACCTTTAAAAATGTGGCTACGGTGTGAATAATTTCCGCAGTGCCTAACATACCGAGTTTCACCGCATTGGGCGTGAAGTCTGCGATAATCGCATTCAGTTGCGCTTCAATGGTTTTAGGCGGAATTAAATGAATATCGGTTACCCCTAAGGTATTTTGTGCGGTAACCGCAGTAATCACACTCATACCAAATACATTCTGCATTTGAAAGGTTTTTAGATCTGCTTGAATACCCGCACCACCGCCACTGTCTGAGCCGGCAATTGTAAGGGCTTGTGCAATATGAGCCATTTTTTCTCCTTATTTATGCTGATTTCTCTATGCTAACTCGTGCAAATTGTGCCACTTGCTGGTCATTCAATTCGCCAAGTGAATCTAAAAGTGCGGTGTAAAATTGCCCATATTTTGTTGGCGCAAGATGTTGTGCCGCTAATTCTCCTGCTACGGCATAAGCTGTACAGGCTTGTACGACGGCCTCAAAAGGAGAATGCGGGTTAACCGCCAAAAATGCGCCTAACACTGCGCCGAGTAAACAGCCCGATCCTGTGATTTTAGGAAACATTGCCGTTCCATTATGAATAGTGGCTAATTGCGTTCCATCACTAATATAATCCACCTCACCACTTACTGCGACAATACATTGATAACGTTGCGCAGCAAGCATTGCAATTTCGCCAATATTGCCATCACCTTGTCCCGCATCTACGCCTTTCGCCGACCAATTTACGCCAGCTAATTGAGCAATTTCGCCAGCATTGCCACGAATAGCAGTGAATTTTACCTTGTTAAGTAATTCAGCGATTACGTCCTTGCGATATTGCGTTGCGCCGACCCCGACCGGATCAAGCACGACGGGAATACCAGCTTGATTTGTGGCTTGCCCTGCCGCCAACATCGCTTTCACTTTAAAGGGATCGAGTGTACCAATATTAATAGACAAGGCGGCACTGAATTGAGCAAGATCGGCCATTTCTTCTTCCGCATCCGCCATAATCGGCGATGCACCTAAAGCGAGTAGCCCATTAGCCACATAATTTGCCACCACAATATTCGTAATGCTATGAATTAACGGGTTTTTTTGACGGATTTGTTCTAACAAATTGAATTGCATCATATTCTCCTATTATGCATAAGAAGGGAGTAAAAAATAAAATACCAATGATAAAAGTAGATTTTTATTCATTGATAGGAAATAAAAAGTAAGAAATTAGGGAATAAAACAGAAATAGGGTGCGGTATAAAATTAGACAAGTTTTCATAATAAGTTTCCTACGTCAGTGCTAACTGGATCAGGTTCAACGGGTATCATCTCAGCTACTTAACGTAGCACCCCGACTATTAATGCTTTTCACTCTACAAAGAAATGAGGAGAAAGACAATATTAATCGTCATAATTTTTTTATTCTTTAATAAATATTTTTAATTTTGCGAGCAAGATCGCAAAAATGATTTAAGGGCATTGCGAAAGTGCGGTGCTTTTTTCATAGTATTTTTATTTGTCATCGTAAATGTGAACCTTATGTTGGAATGAAATTTTCGCTCAAATTAGATGTGATTTTATGGCTGATTATTGGGGCAGGCTTGAGTTTACTTTATGTCCCGAAAGCCCTATTAATGAACTTACATTTAATGTTTTGGCTTGTGGGAAGTGGAGCATTGGCAGTCTTGATTGCCTATGCTTTTACTTATTACAACACGGCAAAATGCCTCATTTATGGGGTGATTTTTGTGTTGAGTTTAGGGTATTTTCATTTCCAAGCGAATCAGCTTTTGAGCCAAGCAGAACAGCTTGCCCGTGTAAATAACCACATCAGCACGCCAATCAAGATCGAGAAAATTTTACATCAGCAAGATTATCAAACGATTATTGCCACAGCGAGATTAGCAGAAAAGTTGCCCGAACAGCGTATTTATTTGCAATGGCAAAGCAAGAATAACAGCGTTTCAGATAGGAAGATTGAAGCAGTTAAAGTAGGGCAAATTTGGCAGGCAGAATTATTGCTTAAACCTTTAGCAAGCCGTTTAAATCAAGGCGGTTTTGAACGGCAAAAATGGTATTTTTCACAAGGCATTAGCGCCTATGGCAGAGTAAAAAGTGCGGTAAAAATTACGGAGAATTTTTCTTGGCGCGAGCGATTATTGCAAGTCAGTTTTCAGCAGACCCAAGGTTTATCTATGCAAGGACTGTTACTGGCATTGGGTTTTGGCGAACGAGCGTGGCTTAACCCTGAACATTGGCAAATTTATCAGAAAACAAATACAGCACATCTCATCGCAATTTCTGGTTTGCATATTGGCTTGGCGATGTTGCTCGGTTTTGCTCTCGCAAGAGTAATGCAGTTCTTTTTACCCACTCACCGAATAGGGGCGATTTGGCCATTATTATGTGGGATTTTGATTGCGTTAATTTATGCTCAGCTAGCTGGATTCTCTATTCCCACCTTAAGAGCATTGCTTGCCTTATGCTTGGTTTGCGTGATCCGAATGCTACGCTGTTATTATACCGCTTGGCAGTATTTTCAATGGGTGGTGGCATTGCTTATGCTATGGGATCCAATGATGTTACTTTCCGTCAGCTTTTGGCTTTCTGCGGGCGCGGTAGCGAGCTTGATTTTATGGTATCAGCTTGTTCCTTTCGATTGTATTAAGTGGCAAATTTATCCGATTAAAAATGTGTGGGTGAAGAAACTAGTGCGCTGGATTTTTTCCTTATTTCATCTGCAATTGGGGTTGCTATGTTTATTTACCCCTATTCAGCTTTATTTTTTTCACGGAATGGCTTTATCGGGAATGATAGCAAATCTTTTCGCTGTGCCATTGTTCAGTTTCTGTCTTGTCCCAATGGTGCTGTTTGCAGCATTGAGTCAAGGGGCATTGGGTTCGTGGCAAGGGGCAAATTGGCTTGCAGAATACCTCACCGACTATCTGGCACAATGGCAAGGATATTGGTTGAATATATCTCATAAGCAAGGGCAATGGATTGTGATTCTATTACTTGGTTTAGGATTACTTTATGTTCACTTTTTGCAGTATTTTCAGCAAAATTCACAGCTAAAAGTAATGAAAAAACCGATCTTAGCGGTAAAAAAGAGCATTTCACTTAATGCAGAAAAATTGCCCAATCCGCGATTTCTGCAAAAAATGAAGTTTATTTTTATGGGCTTGCTTAGCATAATGCTGATCAATTTAGGGTGGCAAGGGATAAATACACCTAAATGGCGGTTAGAAACCCTTGATGTCGGGCAGGGCTTGGCTACCTTATTGGTGAAAAATCAGCGTGGTATTTTATATGACACTGGAGCAGCTTGGCGTAATGGCAGTATGGCTGAGTTAGAAATTTTGCCTTATTTGCAACGACAAGGCATTGTGCTAGACAAATTGGTTTTGAGCCACGATGATAATGATCATTCAGGGGGCGCAGAAGCGATTTTACAGGCATTTCCAGAGGTTGAATTAATGGCGTCTTCTCGAAAAAATGCGTCAAAAAAACACCGCACTTTTTGTCTTCAAGGAAAACAATGGCAATGGCAAGGATTAACTATTACTGCGCTTTCACCGCAACAGATCCGAGATCGTGCAGAAAATCCAGACTCTTGCGTACTGTTGATTGATGATGGGCAATATAAGGTGCTTTTAACAGGGGATGCGGACAGTCAAACAGAGCGCCAATTTGCTGATTTAGCTGGAAAAATAGAGATATTGCAAGTGGGACATCACGGCAGTAAAACCTCTAGCAGTGAATATTTTATCAAAACAGTACAACCGAAAATTGCGTTGATTTCTAGTAGCCGTGGCAATCCGTGGCATTTTCCTCACTCAGTGGTTTTAGAGCGTTTAAAGGCACAACAAAGTGCGGTGTATAATACCGCTGATTTTGGTCAGATTAGTCTATTGTTCTTCCCTGAGCAGATAAAAATTCATACCGTAAGATCGGAATTTTCCCCTTGGTATCGGGGATTAATTGGCTTGTTGGCAAAATAAAGGTAAAATGGCAAAGTTTTTTAACGGAAATGAATAAATTATGCAAGATAAAGACTTAACTACGCTGCAAACGTTCAAACGCTTATGGCCAATTATTGCGCCTTTTAAAGCAGGGTTAATTGCTGCAGCTATTACCTTAGTATTCAATGCGTTAGCAGATGCTTCTCTTATTCAAATGCTTAAGCCTTTATTAGATGATGGCTTTGGTAAAGCCGATGTTGGCTTTTTACGTTTAATGGCCGTAGTTGTTGTACTATTGATTATTGTGCGAGGTGTAACAAGTTTTGTTTCAACCTATTGTTTAGGCTGGGTTTCAGGAAAAGTGGTGATGACAATTCGCCGCCGTTTATTTAAGCATTTAATGTATATGCCCGTTCCCTTTTTTGATCAAAATTCAGCAGGAAAATTACTTTCTCGTATTACTTACGATAGCGAACAAGTCGCCAATTCATCATCAGGTTCTTTAGTAACTATTGTGCGTGAAGGAGCGTATATTATCTCTTTGCTTTGCGTAATGATTTATACCAGTTGGCAACTTTCCTTAGTGCTTTTTGTAATAGGACCGATTATTGCGGTGCTAATTCGTATGGTATCGAAAAAATTCCGCGAGTTAGGTAAAAATATGCAAAACTCAATGGGAGAGCTGACTTCTTCGGCAGAACAAATGCTAAAAGGACACCGAGTAGTGCTTTCTTTCGGTGGACAAAAAATTGAAGAAGAACGCTTTAATAAAGTGAGTAATGATATGCGCCGTAAGGGAATGAAAGTGATGGTGGCAGATGCCATTTCTGATCCTGTGGTGCAAATTATTGCCTCTTTTGCCTTGTCAGCGGTGCTTTATTTGGCAACTGTACCAGAAATTATGAGCCAAAACCTCACGGCGGGGTCTTTTACGGTGGTGTTTTCTTCAATGCTTGCAATGATGCGACCGTTGAAATCTTTAACTAATGTAAACGCCCAGTTCCAACGTGGTATGGCGGCTTGTCAAACCTTGTTTGCTATTTTGGATATGGCAACTGAGAAAGATAACGGTACTTACCAAGTAGAAAAAGCGAAAGGAAATATTGCATTTAAAGACGTTACGTTTAGCTATTCAGGCAAAGAGCATCCCGCATTAAATCATATTTCCTTTGACATTCCACAAGGTAAAACCGTGGCATTAGTTGGGCGTTCAGGCTCCGGGAAATCTACAATTGCTAATTTAGTTACCCGTTTTTATGAGATTGAACAAGGGGAAATCACCCTTGATGGCGTCAATATTCAAGATTACACCCTGAGTAATTTGCGTGAAAATTGTGCGGTGGTCTCACAACAAGTACATTTATTTAATGACACTATTGCCAATAACATTGCCTATGCCGCAGCAGATAAATACAGTCGTGAAGATATTATTAAAGCCGCCAAAGCAGCACACGCGATGGAATTTATTGAAAAGTTAGAAAATGGTTTAGATACCGTCATTGGCGAAAATGGGGCAAGTTTATCGGGCGGGCAACGTCAGCGTTTGGCGATTGCTCGTGCCTTGTTGCGCAATTCTCCCGTGTTAATTTTAGATGAAGCAACATCAGCCCTTGATACGGAATCTGAACGAGCGATTCAAGCAGCCCTTGAAGAATTACAAAAAGAGCGTACCGTTTTAGTTATTGCGCACCGTTTATCTACCATTGAAAAAGCCGATGAAATTTTGGTGATTGAACACGGTGAAATTAAAGAACGTGGCACGCATCAAGCGTTGCTTGCGTTGAATGGTGCTTATAAGCAGTTACATCAAATGCAGTTTAATCATTAATTTTGTATTGATGGACGAATTTTCAGCGTACATCAATTTCCCCATTTTAATGAGGTGATAATGAATTTTTGGTATCAATCGGATCTTTTCGCAAAAGCACTAAAGTGGTTATTATCACCTTTCGCCTTGTTATTTTTGTTCATCATTAGATTACGATCTTGGTTATACCAGCGTGGAATTTTGTCTTCTTACAAAGCCCCCGTTCCCGTAGTGATTGTGGGGAATTTATCTGTTGGAGGGAATGGCAAAACCCCTGTGGTGATTTGGCTCGTGCAACAATTACAGCAACAAGGCATTCAAGTGGGGGTGATTTCACGCGGTTATGGGAGCAAAGCAAAAGGTTATCCCCGTTTAGTAACCAGTCAAGATGATCCTGTGGAAACAGGTGATGAGCCATTATTGATTGCTAAACGCACTAATGCCCCTGTGTGTATTTCACCAAATCGTCAGCAGGCGATAGCGCATTTACTTGCGCATTTTCCTTGCCAAGTGATTATTAGCGATGACGGCTTACAGCATTACAAATTACAACGAGATAAAGAAATCGTGGTGCTAGATGCTCTGCGTCAATTTGGTAATGGTTTTGTTTTGCCAGCAGGTGCGTTACGAGAGCCAATCAGTCGTTTAAAAAATGTTGATTGGATTATCAATAACGGCGCGCCAACGTCTTTTAGTCAAACTGTAATGACTTTAATACCGCACTTTGCGATTCATTTGCAAACAGGGGAAAAGCGCCTATTGCGTGATTTTGCAGAACAAGGTATTACCGCCATTGCTGGCATCGGCAATCCACAGCGTTTTTTCACAATGTTGCAAACCCTGTCGATGAACGTGGTAACAAGCCAAGCCTTTCAAGATCATCAAGCTTATCATTTAGCCTTATTTGAAAAATTTGATCAAAACCAACCGCTCTTTATGACAGAAAAAGATGCGGTCAAATGTCAAAATTTCGCGCAGCCAAATTGGTGGTATGTGCCTGTTGAAGCGGAGATTACTTCACCACAAAGTAAGCAATTTATAAGCGAATTAATTCAAGAGATAAAAACAAGAGAAAAAAAGACCGCACTTTAGCTTTATTTACCTGCGTTTGATGACAGGGTTAAGCATAACCTTCTGAAAAGCAGTGGAGAAATTTTAATGAACGAAAAACTACTCGACATTCTCGCTTGCCCCCTTTGTCAAGGGCGCTTGAAATATCAAAAAGAAAACGAACAGCTCATTTGCTCTTTTGAGCAAGTTGCGTACCCGATAGAACAGGGTATTCCCGTGTTACTTGCGGAACGAGCAATACCGTTACAACAAGAAAAAGCCCAACAACAAGGGGAAGAATAATGACAACATTTACCGTAATTATTCCTGCACGTTTTGCCTCAAGTCGCTTACCCGGCAAGCCCTTAGCGGATATCGCTGGTAAACCAATGATTGCTCACGTTTGGCAGCAAGCACAACAATCAGGTGCAAGCCGAGTCGTGGTGGCAACGGATAATCAAAATGTTGCAACTGCGGTGCAAGCCTTTGGTGGCGAAGTGTGTATGACTTCAACGAATCATAATTCAGGTACGGAACGCTTGGCGGAAGTGGTGGAAAAATTAGCCCTAGCAGATGATGAAATTGTGGTCAATATTCAAGGTGATGAGCCGTTAATTCCCCCAGTGATCGTGCAACAAGTCGCGGCTAACTTAGCCAATAATGCCGTGAATATGGCAACCCTTGCTGTCCCATTGAATGATGCTGAAGAATTATTTAACCCAAATGTGGTGAAAGCTGTAGCAGATAAATCAGGCAATGTCTTGTATTTTTCCCGTGCGCCAATTCCTTGGAATCGCGATCAATTTGCTGGGTTATCCGATGAACAAAAAACACAGCTTGTGCTACAAACCCCATATTTACGCCACATTGGCATTTATGCTTACCGTGCAGGATTTATTAAGCAATATGTGCAATGGCAACCTTCTGCGTTAGAACATATTGAATCTTTAGAGCAGTTACGGGTATTGTGGTATGGCGAAAAAATTCATATTGATTTAGCCAAAGAAGCACCAGCAGTCGGTGTAGATACACCGGAAGATTTAGAAAAAGTGCGGGCGATTTTAGGACATTATTAATTCCTCTTTCACTATTTATTCAAACTAAGGAAACAAGATGTTAGACAAAATGTTAGGTTCAGTTTTAGGTTCAGTATTAGGGAACAATTCAGCGCCACAAGGGCAAGGTAATGTGGTGAGTGACGTGTTGCAACAGTTATTACGTTCACAAGGTGGTGTACAAGGCATTTTTGCTAAGTTACAACAAGATGGCTTAGGTGGATTGCTAGATAGCTGGATCGGCACGGGTTCAAACCAAACGATGACAAGAAATGAAGTCAGCCAAACTTTCGGGCAGAATACTATTGAAGATATTGCTCAACAAACAGGTATTAGTACTAATCAAACAGAAGATATTATTTCTCAAGTACTACCAAGTTTAATTGATATGCTAACACCGAATGGGCGTCAAGGCGGGGTGTCGGCAGATAATTTAACTCAATCAATGCAGGCTCACAACGATAATCCGCAAGATGTGCTAGGTTCTGTGTTAGGTAGCATTTTTGGTGGTTCATCAACCCAAGGTGAAACAAATGGCTCAGCTTTAGGTGATTTGTTTAAGCAAATTTTAAACACACCAACACAAACAAGCCAAACACAAGAAGAAAGCTCAAATGATGAGTTAGCGAAAGACATCAATGCGATCCTAAATAATTTCTTTAAATAATTTTTAGGGCGGATTCATTCTGCCGTGCTTAATCATTCATAACCAAAATGACCTTTGATGCCAAAAAGTTTCTCGCTAACGTAACCCACGATCCCGGTGTTTATCGTATGTATGACGATAAAGATCAGGTGATTTATGTGGGCAAAGCCAAAGATTTAAAAAAACGCTTATCTAGTTATTTTCGTACTAATTTATCGAGTAAAAAGACGGAAGCCCTCGTTGCAGCCATTCATCGTATTGAAACGACTATCACTTCAAGCGAAACGGAAGCATTGCTGTTAGAACATAACTATATTAAAACCTATCAGCCACGCTATAACGTGCTATTGCGTGATGACAAATCTTATCCTTATATTTTGCTCACCAAAGAACGCCACCCAAGGATCACGGCGTATCGGGGAAGTAAAAAAATTCAAGGTGAATATTTTGGGCCTTATCCTAATGCGGGCGCCGTGCGTGAAACCCTTTCCTTATTGCAAAAGTTGTTCCCTGTGCGGCAATGTGAAAATTCGGTTTATCGCAACCGTTCGCGCCCTTGCTTGCAATATCAAATTGGGCGTTGTTCTGCACCCTGTGTTGCAGGCTATATTTCTGATGAAGATTATAACCAACAAGTGGATTTTGCTCGTCTTTTCTTACAAGGCAAAGATCAACAAGTGTTGGATCATCTTGTCGGCAAAATGGAGCAGGCAAGCCAAGCCCTAAATTTTGAAGATGCAGCACGCATACGAGATCAAATTCAAGCTGTGCGTGCCGTTATTGAAAAACAATTTGTCAGTAATGATCGCCTTGATGATATTGATATTATCGCCATTGCTTACCAACTTGGTATTGCTTGCGTACAAGTGTTGTTTATTCGACAAGGCAAAATTTTGGGCAACCGCAGTTATTTCCCGAAAGTGCCAGCCAATACGGATTTATCTGAACTCACCGCCACTTTCGTGGGGCAATTTTATTTGCAAGCACATCAAGGACGAACCGTGCCAAACACCATTATTGTGGATCATAAATTGGCAGAAAAAGCTCAATTAGAAACCTTGCTCGCTGAACAAGCTGGGCGTAAAGTGCAAATTCAAGACAGCGCCAAAGGGGATAAAAGTAAATATTTACAGCTTGCGCAAATGAATGCGAAAGCTGCATTGGTTACGCAACTAAAGCAATCCACGCTTATTCAAGAACGCTACCAAGCCTTGCAAGATTTACTTGGCATAGAAAAAATTCAGCGAATGGAATGTTTTGATATTAGTCATACGATGGGAGAACAAACCATAGCGTCTTGTGTGGTGTTTAATCAAGATGGACCGCTGAAATCCGATTACCGCCGTTTTAATATCACGGGCATTACTGGCGGTGATGATTATGCCGCGATGGAACAAGCCTTATTAAAACGTTATGATAAAGATCTGGAAAGCGAAAAAATTCCTGATGTGATCTTTATTGATGGCGGAAAAGGGCAGCTGAACCGTGCCTTGCAAGTGTTTGCACAACTCAAGGTAAAATGGGATAAAAAACGACCGCACTTGATTGGCGTGGCAAAAGGTGTGGATCGCCGTGCTGGCTTGGAAACCCTCATCATCAGCAAGCAAGATCGCGAAATCAATTTACCCCCAGATAGTCTTGCCTTACATTTAATTCAACATATTCGTGATGAAAGCCATAATCACGCGATTAGCGGACACCGTAAAAAACGTCAAAAAATCTTTACTCAAAGTGGCTTAGAAACCATTGAAGGGGTTGGGGCAAAACGCCGCCAAGCCTTGCTTAAATACCTTGGAGGAATGCAAGGTGTGAAAAAAGCCACCCTTGACGAAATCGCCTCCGTACCGGGGATCTCAAAATCCTTAGCAGAGAAAATCTTTGAGGCGATGAGGGGGGAATAGAGGTGCTAATTAGACATTATTTGAGTAAAATTTGAGAAAAAATACCGCACTTATATTTTTTTCTTGTAGAAACAAAAATAAGCAGCCAATAAAGACTGCTTTTTATTATAGCCAGCCAAAGGCTGGCTATAAAAACCATACGCTATGCGTATGGTGTTAAAGAGCTTAAGCGATGAAAAGAAAAATCCTCACTATATAATGAACGAAGCTGATAACCAAAATTCAACATATAGGAGGATATGTCATGACAAATAAAGCGAATGACGATTTAAGTTTATCACATACAAGGTGGAACCTGTAAGTATCACCTAGTATTTATACCTAAATACAGACGGAAAGCTATTTTCGGTAAGCTAAGAGCAGATATAGGGAGTATTTTAAGGCGTTTATGTGACTATAAAGGCGTAGAAATTGTAGAAGCTCATGCAATGAAAGATCATATCCATATGCTTGTAAAAATACCACCGAGATTAGTAGTTTCAAGTTTTATGGGATATTTGAAAGGAAAATCATCATTGATGATTTTTGAAAAGCATGCAAAGCTAAAATATAAATATGGCAATAGACACTTTTGGGCAAAAGGCTATTATGTAAGTACGGTGGGTTTAAATGCCAAGGTGGTAGAGGAATACGTAATCAAGAAAAAGAAGATATGGTACATTCCTACTTACACAAATTAATACAGATTTGATCATACAGTGTATCAATACATATGCTCCTTGGAGGGTATGTGAAATGCAACAAAGAAATATCAATTTGAAAAGCATTAAAGATTCAATTGATACTGGTTCAGCAATTGGTAAATTATTTTTTCATTTCAGTTCTGCAATAGCAGAGTTTGAGGTTGATATTCTTAGAGAAAGAACCCAAGCCGGTTTAGCTGCTGCTCGTGCAAGCGGACGATTAGGAGGAAAGCCAAAGTCTCTTAATGAGAACTAAAAGCAACAAGCCCTTGACTTGTATTACAGTAAAAAACATACCGTAAACAGCATATGTGAAACACTCAATATTTCTAAAGGAACATTTTATAATTATCTGAAGCAAGAAAGAGGCTTAAATGGTAAAACGATAAAGGAAAGCCCCTAAGGTCTTTTAAGGGTAACCTTTCCAAGGGGAAAGGTCTTACCCAAAAAGGCGAAAAGGCCTATTCTTCCACTACATCATTGAGATTATGTTATGCTAAAAATGTTCACTAAACTTTTAAAAAAACAGCCTTCACCATTATCTACATCAGAACCGGATAATGTCCATCTAGTCCAAGGCAAAGATGGTTGGATTTATCCTGGAAATGCCAATGAATTACTTAGTACTGATTTACGAAAAAATACCTTGGGTTACTTTGGCAGCAAGTTTCTATGGATAGAAAAATGTTTAATACACTTTATCAAAAGCCAATAGAAAATTACGCTGAGATTGTACAGTTATTACCAGCTTCAGAAGCTCATCATCACTCACATATAGGCGGTATGCTTGATCACGGTTTAGAAGTGATTACCTTCTCTGCTAAATTGCGTCAAAGCTACGTTCTACCGCCGAATGCCGCTCCAGAGGATCAATCAAAACAACGTGATGCTTGGACTGCAGCAGCTATTTATATTGCCCTAGTTCATGATATTGGGAAAGTTATTACAGATATTGAAATCATTCTAAAAGATGGTACACGATGGTTTGCATGGAATGGGATATCATCTCAATCTTATAAATTCAAATAGGGGCTGTCCTAGATAACTAGACCAAACTCCCTTTAACTAGTTGTTTTAAAATGAAAATTTGAGTTTTTATGTCACTGTAATTAAAACGCCATTCGCATTCCTTTAAATAAAGCTCAAAATGGGCTTTAGGAATGCCATTAAATTTGCGTAAATGGCGTTTTGCTTGGCTCCAAAAATTCTCAATTCCATTAATGTGGTTATGATTTTCAGCAAAATGTGTGCCGTGATTGATACGAAAATGGCTAAATTCACTCACATCAAGCACATCATAACTACGATAAGTAATACTATCAGGCTTTACTTTCTCTCGAATAATAGGTAACAAGGTGGCTGATTGAGTATTCGGAACCGCAACGGTATAAACCTTGCCATTGCGTTTAAGGAGCCCGAATACCGCGATTTTCCCTGCCGCGCCACGACCACATTTACCTGTGCGGGCACTACCAAAATAACTTTCATCGGCTTCAATTTCACCTTCAAACATTTCTAAGTGTAGGCTATTTTGATAGATGAGCAGGCGTAAACGATGAAAGTAGTATGCTGCTGTCATTTTGTTTACATTGACCAACTCCGCAGCAGTCCTTGCTGTAATCCCTGCGACAAATAGCTCAATGAGTTTATTTTGTTTATGCTGACTTAGACGACTTTTTCTCATTGGTTCATTCTAACCTAAATAGAGTTTTTAGTCGTTATCTAGGACAGCCCCTAAAAGTTTAACGATATGCTAAATATTTTAATCGGTTAGAATATAGAAGGGATAATTCTATTACCCTAATGCAGATAATTTTGTTAAATGAAGAAATAGATTTATAAGATAAACTCAGTCAAGAGGAAAATGATATTCACATGCTCGTCAAAGAGCATGTGAAACTTGAAATTTATTTGATAATAAAAATGGTATTGTGCATATAGTCTTTATATGTTCTCCTCATTTTCTTTATTGCACCAGCAAATAGAAATTTGTTTTACCACGCAAAATATTTAATGCGATAGTAGAAGGTTTATCTTTAAGTAATTTACGTAGTTGATCCAAGTTTTCAACTGGTGTGCGGTTTATACCAATAATCACATCTCCGTCTTTTAAGCCTAAGCGTTGAGCAAGTGATTTATCTTTAATTTTGCTAATTTCAACGCCTTTTTGTCCTTTTGCATTGTAGTTACTTAACTCGGCACCTTCTAATGCAGGAAGAAGGTTTGTTGCACTGGCTTTTACTTCTTCATCTGGTTGTAAGGTAACGGAAGTTGTATGGGATTTGCCATCGCGTAAATAGGTTAATTCAACGCTTTTACCTGCCCCTGTCGTGGCGATTTTTGCACGTAATTCGGCGAAGCTAGACAGTTTTTGCCCGTTAATGGCGGTAATTACATCGCCAGCTTGTAAGCCTGCTTTTTCTGCAGCAGAATCAGGTAACACTTCACTTATAAATGCCCCTTGTTGTGCATTAATTTTGAGTGCTTTGGCTAGCTCAGCATTGAGTTCAGCGCCTTTTATGCCTAATAATCCACGGCGAACTTCACCAAATTCAAGGATTTGTTTCACAAGGCTGTTTGCCATATTACTTGGAATGGCGAAAGCGATTCCGGCATTTCCTCCACTTGGTGAGATAATTGCTGTATTGATACCAATTAATTCACCATTAAGATTGAGTAATGGCCCTCCTGAATTGCCTTGGTTTACTGCAGCATCAGTTTGAATGTAATTTTCATAGCTACCTTTTTCTGAACCTGTTGAACGCCCAAGAGCAGAGACAATGCCTGAAGTCACCGTCTGTCCTAGACCAAAGGGATTTCCAACAGCCACAGTGTAATCGCCAACACGTAGTTTATCAGAGTCAGCCATTTTGATCTCAGTAAGGTTTTTCGGATCTTCTAGTTGAATTAAAGCAATATCTGAAAGCTCATCAGCCCCCACTAATTTTGCGTTAAATTCACGTCCATCTTGTAATTTCACCGTGATTTTATCTGCTTGATCAATCACGTGATTGTTCGTGAGTACATAACCTTTTTCGGCATTGATAATCACACCAGAACCAAGACCTTTGAAACTGCGCGGTGAGTTATTATTAAAAATTTCTGGCCCGAAGAAAAACTTGAACTCTTCAGGAATATCGTCATTTTGGAAACGGGTTTTTTGTTTTCCTTCCACTGCAATGGAAACGACGCTAGGTAGCACTTGCTCTAACATTGGGGCTAAAGTAGGTGTGCTAGAAAGCGTGCTTGGAGGGGGCAATGTTGCCATTGAGTTTACAGAGGTACCAAGCACGGTTAAGCCAAGAGCGATACTGGTTAATAAAAAATGTTTTCTTTTCACTTTATTTCTCCATTTCGTTACTAAGTGTCATTTTAAAATAAGAACAGATCTCCATTTTTAAAGGAGTTCACGCTATTTTCTTTCATTGCTGAAAGTATCTTTATTGTGTTGCTTAAGACAAAGAAAATAAAAAATTGTTCGTAAAAATTGTATGATTTTTGAGAAATTACAAAAAAAGAGGTAAATGAGTAGATATTTTTAACTTAGCCCTCATTTATACTATTTTTATCTTTTTATAAAAGATAAAGTGCGGTGTAAATTTTTGGTGATTTCTATATCACAGCTGATTAATAATACGAGCTATTAGATGAGAGAGGTAATTCGAGAATGCATAATGCAGTTATCGCTTGTTATTAATGTATTCAATCAATATTAGCCTTGATTGGATTGGTGCTAAAAGAAAAAGAGCTAGGAAAGCCTGCTCTTTTTTCTTTAAAAGACATTAAATTAATGTATCCACTTTTGCTTTTGCTTGTTCTTGCGATTTAGCGGCGACTTCTGCCCCCGATCCTACGCCTTCTACATAAACAAATTCCACATCATTAATGCCGATAAAACCAAGGAATGTTTTCAAATAGGGGGTGATAACATCTGTGACCTGCCCTTGGTGTACGCCGCCGAAAGAGGCTAATACAATGGCTTTTTTCCCTTTTACTAAGCCTTCAGGGCCATTTTCGGTATATTGGAAAGTGACACGTGGGCGGGCAATGAAATCAATGTAACTTTTTAATTGGGTTGGAATATTAAAGTTGTACATTGGTGCATTGATAATAAGGGTATCAGCATCTTTTAATTCTGCGACCAATTCATCTGAAAGTGCCAGTAATGCTTTATCTTGGTCGGTTTTTGGTTCGCCACGCAAGGCATTGGCAGCAATACCATCAAAATGTGGCAATGGGTTCGCGCCTAAATCACGCTCAACCACTTCGGTGCCAGCAGGTAATTTTGAAACAAGGTAGTCAGCAAGCTGATTCGTTTGTGAGTAATCGCCAAGAATACTTGATTTTAAAACAAGAACTTTCGACATAAGAAATCCTTAAATTGTGCTTATTATAAAGTGCGGTCATTATAAAGGGAATTTTTGCTAGAACAATGGGATAAAAGGAAAAAGATTTTTTCTTAATCGTAAATAATCAGCGAGAAATTGCACTTTGTCAGAAATGCTTTATGATCGCATTTTGATTTTTATTTAACAACAAGGACAGATTATGTGGTCAGAATTAGCAATGGGCTATGGCTTATTTATTTTAGAAATTCTTACGGTGTTATTGGTTATTACTGGCATTGTCGCGATGATTATGGCGT
This sequence comes from Avibacterium sp. 20-132, assembly GCF_023611925.1. Classification (NCBI taxonomy): domain Bacteria; kingdom Pseudomonadati; phylum Pseudomonadota; class Gammaproteobacteria; order Pasteurellales; family Pasteurellaceae; genus Avibacterium; species Avibacterium sp. 20-132. The sequence continues at coordinate 2,464,603 of NZ_CP091456.1, read as the reverse complement.
TTAAACAGAAAAAATCTCATCAAGCAGGGGAGTTGGTCATCACCGATTTATCGCAAGAATATGAAGAAAATGCCAAGCGTTTGGCGGAGTTTCATCTTTCTGAAGAAGCGTTAAAACAAGTAGAAAAAGCACGTAAAAAAGAGGATAAACAAAAAGCAAAAGCAGAAAAAGAAAAGCGTAAAAAAGGTGAAAATCCAGAAAATGAACGCAAGCCCCATTTATTTGTGTTGAACTTTAAAGGGGATATTTCTGCTTCAGAAACCACCGCACTTCGCGAGGAAGTGAGTGCTATTATCGCCGTAGCAAAACCGGAAGATGAGGTATTATTGCGTTTGGAAAGCCCCGGTGGTGTGGTTCACGGTTATGGGCTTGCGGCTTCCCAGTTAGCACGCTTAAAACAGCACCAGATTAAATTAACCGTGGCAGTGGATAAAGTAGCAGCCAGTGGAGGCTATATGATGGCGTGCGTAGCGGATAAAATTATTGCCGCACCTTTCGCTATTATTGGTTCAGTAGGGGTGGTGGCACAGGTGCCGAATATTCATCGTTTACTGAAAAAACACGATGTGGATGTGGACGTGATGACTGCGGGAGAATATAAACGTACAGTCACTTTACTTGGCGAAAATACGGAAAAAGGGAAAGAAAAATTCCAGCAAGAATTAGAAGAAACTCATCAATTATTTAAACAATTTGTTGCACAGCATCGTCCACAGGTTGATATTGAGCAGGTAGCCACTGGAGAGCATTGGTTTGGGCAGCAAGCGTTAGGATTAAACTTAGTTGATGAAATTGCCACCAGCGATGATGTGATCCTACGAGCGATTAAAGATAAATTTGTCGTTTCGGTGAAATACGCAATGAAAAAATCCCTTGTACAGAAATTAGGGAAACAAGCGGAAGAAAGTGCAGATAATGTGCTATTGGGGTGGTTAAAACGTAATGAGCGTACCCTATACTAAGGAAGAAGCGCCAAAAAACTCGATCTTTACATTATTTGACAAAAAACTTGTTGGATTTCGTTTAGTAAAGCGTTTTGTTAATTTACTTTATTAGCAATTCGCTTTACTATATAACGCCGAACAAAAATGCCATTTGAGCATTCCGTTCATTTTAAGTAATGATTTTATTCAGTGTTAAGGTAAAAATATGAAATTATCACATCTTTTATTCTCAGCTGTTGCTGCAACGACATTAACAGCATGCGGAAACTTAAGCAAGGTTACTGATGAAGGTACATCAGATAACCTAGTTTGGCCGAAAATTGAGGATTCTAAATTTAACCACGATGGTAGTCAATACGGCTCTTGGCCTAATTGGGACAATGTTCGAATGATTGAGAGAGGTATGAATAAAGATCAAATTTATAACTTAATCGATCGTCCACATTTTGCAGAAGGTTTATTTGGTGTTCGTGAGTGGGATTATGTGTTTAATTACCGTGAAAATGGTGAGCATAAAATCTGTCAATATAAAATTTTATTCGATAAGGATATGAACGCACAAAGCTTCTTTTGGTATCCAAATGGATGTAATGGAAGTTTATCTTTTAGTCTAAAAGGCGACTTCTTATTTGACTTTAACAAGGATACACTTTCACCAAAAGGAATAGAGGTTGTTGATAATGTAGCTAAACAACTAAAAGAAGCACAAGCTAAAGATGTTAAAGTTTCTGGTCATACTGACCGCTTGGGTTCTGTAGCCTATAACTTAAAGCTTTCACAACGTCGGGCTGATAGAGTTAAAGCTAGGTTAATTCAGCAGGGAGTAACAGCGCATATTGAAGCAATTGGTTATGGAAAAGCATATCAAGTGAAAGCTTGTGATAACGTAACGGGTCAAGCATTAAAAGACTGCTTACGAGAAAATCGTCGTGTAGAAATTTCTTCGTCAGGAAAATTAGTAAAACAGCAAGAAAATTCAACGCAGGGTGGGCCTATTGGTCCAGCACCGCTTTATGCAAAATAATCCACTGTTTTAGCTGTTGAAATGAAAAAAAGCTGATCTCAATATTGAGGCCAGCTTTTTTATATGCTCATTTGGGGCTATTTGTCATTCGGTTTAATTGCCAATAAATTACAATTTAATTTGCTGATAACGTGTTCTGCGGTGTTTCCAAGAAAAGCCGCAGAAAGCCCGGTTCTACCGATTGTGCCTAGCACCACCATTTCCGCCCCTAATTCTTTCGCCACTTCAGGGATAATATCTTCTGGGAAACCTTCTCTAACGTGGGTGTGATCTTCATCAATATTGAAATGTTGGCGTAGGGCTTTCATATTGAGCAAGTATTGTCCGCGAATACTATTACTGTAATCAGCCGCGCTAAATTCAGGTAAATCGATTGCCATATTGATTGGTGTTGGTGGATAAGCGGTAACAAGGTGTACATTTCCGCGTTCTAAGCTATCGGCTAAATCAATACCTAGTGTTACTAATTCATTATTCAGTAAGCTATGATGCTCTTCGTCATCAGACACATTGACCGCAACTAAAATACGGCGTTGATGTTTCCAATCGCCGTCTTTTACGATCATTATTGGTGCGGGGCATTTACGTAATAACTGCCAATCCATCGGGGTAAAAATAAGTGATGTAATGCTTTCTTCTTCCTGTGTATATTTCACAACAAGATCGTAGTGATTTTTTTCCACTTCTTCCGCAATGGCTTCCGCTTCATTACTATGCCAAACAACCTTTGAATAAAACTCAATATTTGGATCGGCGTATTTTTCTAAATAAGGCTTAATGACTTTTTGGCGTTGTTCAATAACACCTTGGTGCATATTTTCACGTTCTTCTGAAGAAAGCAGCGCGGACATTTCGTAAGATAAATCATAAACCGTCATAAACGTGGTAATGTTTACTCTATTTTCACTTTTTTGTTCTTTGACTAAACGCACCGCGCGAGCAAGGGCATATTGCTTTTCATTTTCAGGATTTAACACAACCAAGATATTTTTAAATTTCATAACAACCTCCAAATGATGGTTAATTGGCTTATAGCATAGAAAAGATTGGCAAGAATAACAAGTTAGTGTGGAAAAAAACGTGATCTAGTGCAACATATTGTTGCACTAGTTGAGTGAAAAGCCAATTAGCTGACCATTTGAATACGCGTTTTGGTTACTCCTGCTAATTGTGATAACTCTGCCATATTATTTATGGTGATATATTTTCCTTGAACCGAGAGCATTCCTGACTTTTGGAAACGTCCTAGCAAACGGCTAATGGTTTCAACGGTTAAACCTAAATAATTGCCAATATCGCCACGCGTCATCGTTAAACGGAACTCTCGTGCAGAGAAACCACGAGCCGAGTAACGACGAGAAAGGTTATGAATAAACGCCGCCAAGCGTTCTTCGGCATTCATTTTAGACAGTAAGAGAATCATTTCTTGATCACTTTTAATTTCATTACTCATTAAACGCATAATTTGTTGGCGTAATTTGGGCATTTTGCCTGATAAGTCATCTAAAATATCAAAAGGGATCTCGCAGACCATTGCGGTTTCTAAAGCCTGTGCAAAACTTGGATGTTGCATATTCGTAATTGCATCAAAGCCGACGAGATCACCGGGCAAATGGAAAGAGGTAATTTGTTCCTCACCTGTTTCACTAATCGTATAAGATTTAATCGTGCCAGAACGAATTGCATAGAGAGAATGAAGGGAATCGCCTGCTTTAAATAAGACTTGAGATTTTTGGATCGGTTTTTTGCGTTCGATAATGTTATCAAGCTGGTCTAGTTCGTGTTCATTTAATGTGAAAGGAATACAGAGTTGGCTGATACTACAATCTTGGCAGTGAATGGCACAGCCGCCGGATTGAACACGACGCCCAATTTTACTGTCATTAGCTAAAATCTTCATTTAATCCTCAAATAACTCGGTAAAGCAGAAAAAATCATATAAAATTGATCTAACGCAAGAAATAATACCACTAAATGGTAAAATTAAGAAGTTTTAAATAGTTAAATAATTGTTAAGGAAATCCTAATGGCCACTGAAAAGCTGACAAAAAAACGTTTAATTCAAATTATTTTAATGCTTTGCATACTTCTTTCCGCCTTTTTCTACCGAACTTGCCATTATCAACAAATCCAAAGTGCGGTGGAAAATCAGCAAATTTTGGACAAAGAAAAAGCCAGCGAATAACTGGCTTTATGCTGATAACTAAGCGTGATTAACTGCAAGTTTAGCAAGGTCTTTATCCACAAGGAACAGGCCTTTGCCGTCATCGCCGAGAAGATTCAGTTTATCTAAAATACCACTGAATAATTTTTCTTCTTCGTGTTGTTCTGCCACATACCATTGTAAGAAATTGAATGCAGAGAAGTCTTTTTCTTCAAAGGTTTTTCCAACTAATTCATTGATTTTACTGGTAATTAATTTTTCATGTTGGTAAGTGGTTTCAATCACTTGTTTTAATGAACTAAATTCGTGCGGTGGTGCATCAATTTCACTGATGATTGGCAATGCCCCTGTTTCAGTTAAATAAGTGAATAACTTACGCATATGTTGCATTTCTTCCGCTGCGTGAGCAGACAAAAATTGCGCTGCACCGTCAAAACCTTGTTGTTCGCACCAAGCGCTCATTTGTAAATATAAGTTTGAGGAATAAAATTCCAAATTCATTTGATCGTTTAATAATTTAATCACGTTGTTTGATAACATTTTTTTCTCCTTTTATTCTGATTATTCTAATGTAGCTAAATCGCGGTCGATGTAGTAAAGCGAGCGTCCATCTTCACCAACCAAATTAAATTTATCAATAATGCTACTGAATAATTTTTCTTCTTCGTGTTGTTCTGCCACGTACCATTGTAAGAAATTGAAAGTAGAGTAGTCTTTATGCTCAAAGGTAACTTCTACCAGTTCATTGATTTTTGTGGTAACAAATTTTTCGTGTTCAAGCGTGATCTCAAAGACTTCTTTTAATGATTTGTAATCATTTTTTGGTGCTTCAATTTTGCCTAATAATGGCATACCGGTTGTTTCATTTACATAGGTGAATAATTTTTGCATATGCATCATTTCTTCATCTGCGTGGCGTAGTAAAAAGGCTGCTGCGCCTTCATAGCCATTTGCTGAGCACCAAGCGCTCATTTGTAAATACACATTGGAAGAATAAAATTCCAAATTAATTTGTTCGTTTAATTTCTTAATAATCGCGTCTTGTAACATAGCCACTCCTTTCCTTAATGATTAACTAGACTGGGCATAGTTTAACCAGTTTTTTCTTTTTTGCAACTAAAAATATTTATAAGTTATTCATTTTAAAAGGAAATTTTAATAATAATTATTCTATTTGAGAGAATCATTCTTATTGCTAAATATTAAAAAGAAAAGTGCGGTAGAAATTGAATGGATTTTTCAGCCTATATAGAAGATACAGGCTGAAAGTGAATAATTAAGCAAGTGGAATGCTGGAAAAAAATACTAATAAAATTGGCGGCACGATATTCGTTACAAAGCCGAAGCTAATCGCCAGTGGGACAACTTCAATGCCGCCAGAACGTTGAATAATGGGCAAGGTGCAATCTAATGCGGTTGCACCAGCCATTCCGACTGCGGTAGAGCGATACTTAAACATAAAGAAGGGAATAATAAATAAACTCAGAATTTCCCGTGAGAGATCATTAAAAAATGCGATACTGCCAAATACCGGCCCCCAAGCATCATTGATCACAACGCTAGAAAGGGAATACCAGCCAAACCCAGATGCAATGGCTAAACCTTGCGTCATCGGTAAATCAAGGACATAAGCGGAAATGATACCGCCTAGCAAGGAAGTGATAATAAAAACAATCCCCGTATAAATACCACGCTTATTGAAGATCACCTCACGTAACGCAATACCATTATTACGCAGTTGAATGCCGACAAAAAAGATCAACAGAACCAAAGCATAAGTACTTGTACTAAAAGGAAAGGCAAGCCATTCTTTGGTCAAAATCCCCACCATAAAACCAATTAATACCATTGAGCAAAGTTTGGCACTATCCAATAATAATCGCCCACGGGAAGGTAAATCTTTGCCCAAACGTTTAAGTGGCAATGGGTAAAGTTTGTCATAGAGCATTAAGCCAATAATATTGCAACTTTGAATGATTAAAGCAAAGCTGAAGGCAGAAATGCCAATTAACGGTAACGTGTTGGCAAGATCGTCTAAATGCCCTAAAGATACGCCCATAATGAACAAAATGACATAAAGCAGAAGCATTACTATTTGGTTTATACGTTGTAAAAGTGCGGTGTTTTTTGTCTTAAAAAAATAGCCTAAACACATTGGTGCGAGGACGATAAGTAATCCTTCAAACACAGTTTTTTCCTTAAAATGATGAAATTATTATGCTATTTTACGCAAGTGAGATAAAAATACAAAGGAGCAATGATGTATTTGCGTCAATTAGATTTGGTGGGATTTCGTGGCATAAACCGCCTTTCACTTACTTTACAACCGAATATGGTGTTGATTGGTGAAAATGCTTGGGGGAAATCCAGTTTATTGGCGGCGTTAAGTGTCATTTTTAATAACGAGCAACGCCTTTATCAATTCCAATCAACGGATTTTTATCAAGACGAAAAAAATGCCTCTACGGTGAAAGAAATCACCCTATTATTTACCTTTAGCCTTCACCGTGAAGCAAAATCCTTAGCGCATTTTCCTTATCCTCAACTTGCCGTTTTTGATGATGAACCTTATGCCAAAATTTATTTTCAGATTATGGGGGAAATGCGAGGCTCAGAGATTATCACCACCTACCATTTTTTAGATGGGGAAGGGAAAATACTTAGCGTAGAAAACCCAGAACAAATGGCAATGGCATTAATTGCACAGCATCCTGTTTATCGTTTTCGTGATGCAAGACGTAATTCCCCCTCTGATGCTCAATCTTTCTCGGCATCACCTTGGTTGGGTGACCCTAAGCTTAATCGCGAAATTCAATCCACGTTGTGCTTACTGCAACATTATTTTCTCAATCGCGTTATGTCAGCAGAATTAATGCAAGATACCACCGCACTTTGGAATGATGTGAAATCGCTTTGCCTGAAATTGCGCGAAAAACAGCACCATTCATTACGCCATATTTTATTTCAACAATTAAGCCAATTATTTGTTTCTGCTAATGAATTACGCGATCTTCACCGCTTACGGCCAATTATTTTATTTGAAGATCCAGACGCCCGTTTGCATCCTAGAATGGTGGCGATTATATGGGAATTAGTCAGTTATTTACCCATTCAACGTATTACCACTACAAATTCTGTGGAATTGCTCTCACAAATCCCTTTGCAGGCGATTTGCCGTTTAGTGAGAGGCAGTGAACGCACACAAGCTTTTCAGCTCTCACATCAATTAAATAAAGAGGAATTACGCCGTTTAAGCTTTCATATTCGCCATAACCGTAGTCTCGCATTATTTTCGCGAATGTGGCTGTTAGTGGAGGGAGAAACGGAAGTTTGGATTTTAACAGAATTGGCTGATCTACTTGGTATTGATCTTGCGATGGAAGGCATCAGGATCGTAGAATTTGCGCAGTGTGGATTGCGTGCTTTGATTCATTATGCCAAAGCGATGGGAATTGAATGGTATGTGCTAACCGATGGGGATGAGGCCGGTAAAAAATATTCAGCAACCACGAAAAGTCTCTTGAATGAGAATGAATCACCCGCAATGCGACTGACTTATTTACCGAAACAAGATATTGAACATTTTTTCTATTATGCAGGGTTTGAGCGAGTGTTTATTCGATTAGCGCATTGGCAGGAAAGTTCACAGAAATATTTGGTTCATCGTATCATTCAACGTGCCATACAACGCACATCAAAGCCCGATCTTGCCGTGGCGTTATCTGATGAGATTAAGCAACGCGGTGTGGAATCCATTCCTCGTTTGTTTAAACAGCTTTTCACGCGTGTATTAATTTTAGCACGTTCATCTTGAGGAATAGGTAAAAATGGCAAGCAAATAAGTTAAGTGGAGAAATAAAAGTAGAGAGAAAACGGGGAGAAAAAAGGAGAGAAAAAATACACGGCAATGAATGCCGCGATATTTCACTTATTTATGCAAAACGGGAAGCTTAATTTCCCTCACTTTCATCGTAAAGCCATCAATTAGCAATAATCGTCCACATAAATTCTCGCCAATTTTCAACCGCACTTTGATTGCTTCAAGAGCTTGCATTGAGCCAATAATCCCCACCATCGGAGCAAGCACGCCGGTTTCCACACAACTTAGCGGCGCATTGCCAAAAAGTTGGCTGAGTTGGCGATAAGTCGGCGTGTTTTCTTCATAGGTGAAAACGGAAATTTGTCCTTCCATACGGATTGCTGCCCCCGAAATAAGCGGCGTTTTGCTTTGCTCACAACAACGATCTAGCTGATTCCGTGTTTCTACGTTATCGGTACAATCTAGCACCACATCGACATTTTGTAATAACGCAAGGAGCGCCTCATCCGTTAATTGTTGATTGATTGCTTCAAGATGCACGTGTGGATTTAAGCGTTGTAAACTGAGCTTAGCGGATTCCACTTTGGGCATTGCAAGACGGCTATCATCGTGTAGCACTTGGCGTTGTAAGTTAGACAAAGAGACGCGATCAAAATCCACTAAAATTAATTTGCCAACGCCCGCTACAGTTAAATATTGGCTTGCAGCACAGCCCAAGCCTCCCAAGCCCATAACAAGCATTGTGCTATCTTTTAATGTTTCTTGACCATCAAAATCAATGGATTTCAGTACAATTTGGCGATTGTAACGCAGTTCTTCTTCCGCAGTGAGTTCGATCATAATTAGCCCAACAATTCATTAAAGGGTTCAATGGTAACCATTTCACCGGCTTGAACATTGCCTCGTTCTGCTTCTAATACAATAAAACAGTTGCTTTCAATAAACGCACTAAAGAGATGAGAACCTTGAAAACCAACGGCTTTGACTTCAAGTTGTCCTTGTTCATTGAGCCAATAAAAACCGCGTTGAAAGTCTTTGCGACCGATGCCCTTTTTCAGATTTTCACTGGCTATCGCCTTGAGTTGTTGTGGCGCTTGCCATTGGCTATATCCACTGAGTTTTGCGATAGCAGGCTGTACTAACTGATAAAACGTAACTAATGCCGAAACGGGATTTCCTGGTAAGCCACAAAACCACGCTTTTTCGAGTTTACCGAATGCAAAAGGTTTGCCGGGTTTCATTGCGATTTTCCAGAAATTAACCTTGCCAAGTTTTTCTAAAATATTTTTTGTGAAATCTGCTTCACCGACAGAAACCCCACCGCTGGTAATGACTAAATCTGCTTGCTCTTGTGCTTGTAAAAAGGCTTTTTCAAATAATGCTTCATCATCAGGCAAAATGCCGAAATCTAAAATTTCACAAGGCAATTTTTCGAGCAATAATTTCACCGTAAAGCGGTTGGTATCGTAAATTTTACCTTCACTTAATGGTTCACCTACTGGCACTAATTCATCACCCGTAGAAAGAATAGCGACTTTTAAACGCGCAAATACAGGCACTTCAGCAATACCTAAAGACGCAAGTAAGGGTAAGGAAAGTGCGGTGAGTTTTTCGCCTGTTTTTAGTACCACATCGCCTTTTTTCACATCTTCACCAGCACGGCGAATATTTTGCCCTAATTTGGGGATTTCATTGAAGGTTACCGTGCCGTCTTCATTAAGTTGCACATTTTCTTGCATGACCACGGCATCGGTACCCGCTGGGATCATTGCGCCTGTCATAATTCGTATTGCACTTTGTGGCAACCACTCACCATTAAAAGGGTTACCCGCAAAGGCTTTGCCTGCAACGTTTAACGTATGTGATTGTGCAAGATCCGCAAGACGTACCGCATAACCATCCATTGCAGAGTTATCAAAAGAAGGCACGTTAATTGGAGAGATAATATTGTCCGCACAAATACGTTGGCTCGCTTGCGATAAGGGGAGCGTTTCACATTGTTGTGGTAAAGGAAGTTGCTCTAACATCTGTGTTAGCGCTTGTTCAAGGCTAAGCATAAATTGTCCTTTTGTCTGCTTAAATATTTTCTCATTCTACTCATTTTTTTCATATAAATTAACTATTATTCTCATTTTATTATTGTTTTAGACTTTGATAGAATAGCCCAATTTAAAATTTGGAGAGTAGTCAATGAATAAAATTTCACCTGAGGCAGAAAAAGTTCGTCAGGCATTAGTGAGCAAAGGGATAGAAACCCCGATGATTACCACACAACTTACAAAATCTCAACGTCGAGAAGGCATTGAGCAACATATGCGTGAGGTAATGAAATTGATTGGTCTGGATTTGCGTGATGATAGCCTTGAGGAAACCCCCATTCGTTTAGCCAAAATGTTCATTGATGAAATTTTTAGTGGCTTGGATTACGCCAATTTCCCGAAAATCACTAATATTGAAAATCGAATGAAAGTGAGCGAAATGGTGTTGGTGAATGACGTTACGCTAACTAGCACTTGTGAACATCATTTTGTCACCATTGATGGAATGGTGTCCGTTGCGTACTATCCGAAAAAATGGGTAATTGGGTTATCAAAAATTAATCGTGTTGTGGCGTTTTTTGCCCAGCGCCCACAAGTACAAGAACGTTTAACTGAACAAATCTTACTGGCTTTCCAAACCATTTTAGAAACAGAAGATGTGGCAGTGTATGTTAAAGCCACTCATTTTTGCGTGAAATGTCGAGGTATTAAAGATACCAATAGTTATACCGTTACCTCTGCATTTGGTGGCGTATTCCTTGATGACCGAGAAACAAGGAAAGAATTTTTGAGTTTAATTAATAAATAATTTTAGGAAAAAATAGGGCGAAAGAATTTCGTCCTATTTTTAAGTACGAGGACTTATCTTATTAGTTCTTCAATTAAATCATCAATGGCTTTGCATAATAATGTGCGATCGTGGCGGTAGGTTATATCATCTGCGCGTAATCGTCTCGCAATAAGGGTTAAACCTTCATTTTTCTGTACTGGTTCTAAGCCATTTTGAACAATTGCGCCATCAATAATATTTTTTCCTACCGTTTCGTTAATCCAATTTATCCGATCTTGTAACGACAATGCCGCAGAAGGACTATGCTCAACTCCAAGATTATCAATGAAAATTTTCTTAGCTTGACTGTTTCTCAATGCATCGATGATTTCAGGTAATAAAATCGGTGGCATTATGCTAGTGAGAAAACTCCCCGGTCCAAATAAAATAATTTCAGCCTGTTGAATGGCTTGTATCGCTTCGGGCGTCGCACTGACAAGGGGAACAAGAAAAATAGAATTGGGGATTTCAGTTAAATCATCAATTTCGACTTCACCAACTACGCTTGAGCCAGAGGGAAGCGAAGCAGCGAGGTGTACAGGGGTTTCAGACATTGGGATAATGAATGATTTTACATGTAAGAGATCGCGGATTAAATTCACCCCTTCAGTTGGGCGAATATGCATATTTTCTAACGCTTTAAGCATTAAGTTGCCGAGATTATGACCTGCTAATTCCCCACTTCCTGAAAAGCGATATTCAAATAATGCCGAAGCAGTGCTAGGTTCTGTGATAATTTGATTTAAACAATTACGCAGATCACCCCAAGCAATCCCGCCTTGCTGTCGCCGAATTCTTCCTGTCGAACTGCCATTATCTGTAGTGGTAACGATACCAGTAAGACGTTCTTTCATAAAACTCAAGGCAGACATTACGCGTCCAAGTCCGTGTCCTCCGCCAATAGCCACAATTTTATTTATTTTATCTAAGTTTTCATGACGGCTATGTGGTGTTAAATCACTCATTATTTTTCCTTAAGTAGGTGAGGGTGAGACGGATGTTAAGTATAAACAAATTTAAACAAAAGTGCGGTGTAAATTTTATAAATTTTCGTTATATAAAATATTATATAATTGATTTATAAGTAAAAAATATCCCCTTTTTTGATATAGATCTCATTCTAGGTATAGCTTAAATTCGCTTAAACCTTTAGAATAAAGAAAATTTTCGCATAACTCCGAGCTTGTTTGCCTACGTTTTATTTAACGATGAAATAAGGTAGCAATGCCAGTAATACAATGTTGTATTACTCAGGGATACGTTGGAAACGGCTTATCCTCTCTCATTTTAGAAAGGTGTCTAATGCAAACAATTCCCATAAAGCAGGTGGGAGAAACGCGTCTTATAGATGGGTTTGCTCGCCAATATTATTATCTGCGCTTATCTATTACAGATATGTGCAATTTTCGTTGTAACTATTGTTTACCCAATGGTTATCAGCCAGAGCCAAATAAACCGAGCTTTCTTACTCAAAGTGAAATTGTTCGCTTGGTGCGTGCTTTTGCTCATCTTGGTACGGAAAAAATTCGTATCACGGGCGGTGAGCCGACCTTACGCAGAGATTTCCTCTCAATCGTGGAACACATTCAGCAAGTTGAACATATTAAGCAAATTGCGCTCACAACCAATGGTTATCGTATGGCAAAAGAGGTAGCCGCTTGGAAACAAGCAGGAATTACCTCCATAAATGTGAGTGTCGATAGCCTTGATGCTAAAATGTTTCAACGTATTACAGGGGTAGATAAATTTGCTGAAATTATGCAAGGCATTGATCGTGCTTTTGAGGTGGGATACCGTAAGGTAAAGGTAAATGCTGTATTAATGAAAAATCTGAATACCCAAGAATTTGGGGCGTTTCTCAATTGGATTAAAGATCGCCCCATTCAAATGCGATTTATTGAATTAATGCAGACGGGCGAAATGGATCAATTTTTTCAACGCTATCATCTATCTGGGCAAATTTTAGCTGATCAATTACTTGAGTCCGGTTGGCAATTACAACCGCGTGGTTATTTAGATGGCCCTGCTAAAGTGTTCAAACACCCCGACTATCAAGGGGAAATCGGTTTAATTATGCCTTATGAAAAGAATTTCTGTACAAGTTGCAATCGATTACGAGTCTCCGCAAAAGGTAAATTGCATTTATGTTTATTTGGTGAGGAGGGCATTGAATTACGTGATTTATTACAGTATGACGAGCAACAGCCACAATTAGAAGCACGTATATTTTCAGCCTTACAAGGAAAACGGGAACATCATTTTTTACATAATGGTGATAGCGGAGTGCGTAATCATCTTGCCAGCATTGGCGGTTAATAAAGGAATAACGATGACCACATTTACTCATATTAATAACAATGGCGAAGCCAATATGGTGGACGTTTCGGGCAAACAAGAAACGGTTCGTGAAGCAAGAGCAGAAGCTTTAGTGACAATGTCACCCTCTACCTTGCAAATGATTTTATCAGGCCAACACCACAAAGGTGATGTTTTTGCCACCGCGCGTATTGCAGGGATACAAGCGGCAAAACGGACTTGGGATTTAATTCCATTATGTCATCCTTTATTACTTTCAAAAGTGGAAGTCTCTTTAACTGCCTTACCTGAGCGTAACCAAGTGCGTATTGAAAGCCTATGCAAATTAACGGGCAAAACAGGCGTGGAAATGGAAGCACTTACCGCAGCAAGCGTGGCTGCCTTAACCATTTATGATATGTGTAAAGCGGTGCAAAAAGATATCGTGATTGAACATATTCGCCTTTTAGAAAAGTGCGGTGGAAAATCTGGCCATTTTTTAGCAGGAAAAACAGAATGATTAAAGTATTATTTTTCGCCCAAACACGAGAGTTAATTGGTGTTGATGAGATCGAAGTAACAGGACAATTTGCCAATGCAGAAGCATTACGCCAACATTTAAGTGCCAAAGGGGATAAATGGGCATTAGCATTAGATAAAGAAAAACTTTTGGTTGCGATTAACCAAACATTGTCTAATCTTGAAAGTGCAGTACAAAATGGTGATGAAATTGCTTTTTTCCCACCTGTTACAGGAGGATAAGATGGCAGAAATCCAAATAGCTGTACAAACTGCACATTTTGATCAAAATGCGGTTTATCGTTGGGTGTCTGCGCCGAATAATGTTGGGGCTGCCGTGATTTTCGTAGGAAAAGTGCGAGAAATGAATTTAGGAGATAATGTATCCAGTTTGTTTCTAGAGCATTATCCTGCAATGACCGAAAAAGCGTTACGTGAAATCGTGGAAGAAGCCTGTTCCCGTTGGCAGTTATTACGCGTGGCTGTCATTCATCGTGTTGGTTTATTGCATACGGGGGATGAAATCGTGCTTGTTGCGGTCAGTTCCCCTCACCGTGGTGAAGCCTATCAAGCAAATGAATTTATTATGGATTTTCTGAAAAGCAAAGCGCCTTTTTGGAAAAAAGAGCAGACAGATAAGGGCGAACGGTGGATTGAACATCGAGAGAGTGATCAGCAGGCGTTAGATAAGTGGTAAAAGCCGCATTTTTGATAAGTTTTTTATTTACTTAAGGTGTTCTAGTAAAAATTTGTATTTTTTTACTATTTTTTACAAAAAAACACTTGCAAAGATTTTCGAGATGTCTATAATACGCCGCACACAACGACGCGACGTTGTAGAAATAAAGATGATACAAATCGCGTCGTTATTTTTTGCTCTTTAACAATCAATCAGACAATCTGTGTGGGCATTCGTTGATTTTCAAAAAGATTTAAAATTTAGAAATCAATGATGCTTAACTTGAAATTCGAAAAGAATATAACGTTATGTATTCATTGAGCGAGATTAAACTGAAGAGTTTGATCATGGCTCAGATTGAACGCTGGCGGCAGGCTTAACACATGCAAGTCGAACGGTAACGGGTTGAAAGCTTGCTTTCGATGCTGACGAGTGGCGGACGGGTGAGTAATGCTTGGGAATCTGTTTTATGGAGGGGGATAACCATTGGAAACGATGGCTAACACCGCGTAATATCTGAGGATTAAAGTAGTGGGACCGCAAGGCCACTAGCCATAAGGTGAGCCCAAGTGGGATTAGGTAGTTGGTGGGGTAAAGGCCTACCAAGCCTGCGATCTCTAGCTGGTCTGAGAGGATGACCAGCCACACTGGGACTGAGACACGGCCCAGACTCCTACGGGAGGCAGCAGTGGGGAATATTGCGCAATGGGGGGAACCCTGACGCAGCCATGCCGCGTGAATGAAGAAGGCCTTCGGGTTGTAAAGTTCTTTCGGTGATGAGGAAGGTGGACGTGTTAATAGCACGTTGATTTGACGTTAGTCACAGAAGAAGCACCGGCTAACTCCGTGCCAGCAGCCGCGGTAATACGGAGGGTGCGAGCGTTAATCGGAATAACTGGGCGTAAAGGGCACGCAGGCGGTAAATTAAGTGAGATGTGAAATCCCCGAGCTTAACTTGGGAATTGCATTTCAGACTGGTTTACTAGAGTACTCTAGGGAGGGGTAGAATTCCACGTGTAGCGGTGAAATGCGTAGAGATGTGGAGGAATACCGAAGGCGAAGGCAGCCCCTTGGGGAGATACTGACGCTCATGTGCGAAAGCGTGGGGAGCAAACAGGATTAGATACCCTGGTAGTCCACGCTGTAAACGCTGTCGATTTGGGGGTTGGGCTTTGAGCTTGGCGCCCGTAGCTAACGTGATAAATCGACCGCCTGGGGAGTACGGCCGCAAGGTTAAAACTCAAATGAATTGACGGGGGCCCGCACAAGCGGTGGAGCATGTGGTTTAATTCGATGCAACGCGAAGAACCTTACCTACTCTTGACATCCAAAGAAGAACTCAGAGATGAGTTTGTGCCTTCGGGAACTTTGAGACAGGTGCTGCATGGCTGTCGTCAGCTCGTGTTGTGAAATGTTGGGTTAAGTCCCGCAACGAGCGCAACCCTTATCCTTTGTTGCCAGCACTATGGGTGGGAACTCAAAGGAGACTGCCAGTGATAAACTGGAGGAAGGTGGGGATGACGTCAAGTCATCATGGCCCTTACGAGTAGGGCTACACACGTGCTACAATGGTGCATACAGAGGGAAGCGAGCCTGCGAGGGTGAGCGAATCTCAGAAAGTGCATCTAAGTCCGGATTGGAGTCTGCAACTCGACTCCATGAAGTCGGAATCGCTAGTAATCGCGAATCAGAATGTCGCGGTGAATACGTTCCCGGGCCTTGTACACACCGCCCGTCACACCATGGGAGTGGGTTGTACCAGAAGTAGATAGCTTAACCGAGAGGGGGGCGTTTACCACGGTATGATTCATGACTGGGGTGAAGTCGTAACAAGGTAACCGTAGGGGAACCTGCGGTTGGATCACCTCCTTACCGAAGAGAAGACGAATGTTCACACAGATTGGTTGATTGATGTTAGACAATGAGAAGCAAAGGAATACCCGAATCCTTGAGGGTCTGTAGCTCAGGTGGTTAGAGCGCACCCCTGATAAGGGTGAGGTCGGTGGTTCAAGTCCACTCAGACCCACCACTCAAGTGATGAAGAAGAAATGATTGGGGATATAGCTCAGCTGGGAGAGCGCCTGCCTTGCACGCAGGAGGTCAGCGGTTCGATCCCGCTTATCTCCACCAAATCATTTAATGAGATGTAAATCATTAGTAAGTTCTTTTAGATTGTCTTAAGTAAGTGTACTTAAGATAGATTTTAGTCAGAGAATTTAGTAATGATAGTACACAAAATCAGTATTATCCTATTTGCTCTTTAACAATGTAAAAACAAGCTGAAAACTGAAGAGACTTTCAAGCCGGTGATAAAGGATAAAGTTTATCACTGAATTGAAGAAGTCTGAGTAGAAGAAGACTTACTTGAACAAAAGCAAGTAAGCGATTCTCAACGAATGACGATGATAGCTTTAAGGAAAAAATCCTTGAGGTTGTATAGTTAAGTGAGAAAGCGTACAGGGCGGATGCCTTGGCAATCAGAGGCGAAGAAGGACGTGCTAATCTGCGAAAAGCGTGGGTGAGTTGATAAGAAGCGTTTAACCCACGATGTCCGAATGGGGAAACCCGATAGGTGAAGAACCTATCATTGTTTACTGAATAAACTAGGTAAACAAGGCGAACCGGGAGAACTGAAACATCTAAGTACCCCGAGGAAAAGAAATCAACCGAGATTCTGTGAGTAGCGGCGAGCGAAAGCGGAGTAGCCAGTAAGTGATAGCAAGTGATTTAGGAGAATTGACTGGGAAGTCAAGCGAAACAGGGTGATAGCCCCGTATCTAAAAAATCGCGTGTGGTACTAAGCTTACGAGAAGTAGGGCGGGACACGAGGAATCCTGTTTGAAGATGGGGGGACCATCCTCCAAGGCTAAATACTCCTGATTGACCGATAGTGAACCAGTACTGTGAAGGAAAGGCGAAAAGAACCCCGGTGAGGGGAGTGAAATAGAACCTGAAACCCTGTACGTACAAGCAGTGGGAGCCCTTTGGGGTGACTGCGTACCTTTTGTATAATGGGTCAGCGACTTATATTTTGTAGCGAGGTTAACTGAATAAGGGAGCCGAAGGGAAACCGAGTCTTAACTGGGCGATGAGTTGCAAGGTATAGACCCGAAACCCGGTGATCTAGCCATGGGCAGGTTGAAGGTTGGGTAACACTAACTGGAGGACCGAACCGACTAATGTTGAAAAATTAGCGGATGACCTGTGGCTGGGGGTGAAAGGCCAATCAAACCGGGAGATAGCTGGTTCTCCCCGAAATCTATTTAGGTAGAGCCTTGTGTGAATACCTTTGGGGGTAGAGCACTGTTTCGGCTAGGGGCCCATCCCGGGTTACCAAACCGATGCAAACTCCGAATACCAAAGAGTACTGCACAGGAGACACACGGCGGGTGCTAACGTCCGTCGTGGAGAGGGAAACAACCCAGACCGCCAGCTAAGGTCCCAAAATCTATATTAAGTGGGAAACGAAGTGGGAAGGCTTAGACAGCTAGGATGTTGGCTTAGAAGCAGCCACCATTTAAAGAAAGCGTAATAGCTCACTAGTCGAGTCGGCCTGCGCGGAAGATGTAACGGGGCTAAAATATAGTACCGAAGCTGCGGCATCAATCGAAAGATTGTTGGGTAGGGGAGCGTTGTGTAAGCGGAAGAAGGTGAATTGAGAGGTTTGCTGGACGTATCACAAGTGCGAATGCTGACATAAGTAACGATAAAACGGGTGAAAAACCCGTTCGCCGGAAGACCAAGGGTTCCTGTCCAACGTTAATCGGGGCAGGGTGAGTCGGCCCCTAAGGCGAGGCTGAAAAGCGTAGTCGATGGGAAACGGGTTAATATTCCCGTACTTGGTAAAGCTGCGATGTGGGGACGGAGAAGGTTAGGTTAGCGTACTGTTGGAAATGTACGTTTAAGTTGGTAGGTGGGTAGACTAGGCAAATCCGGTCTACTGTCAACACAGAGAGATGATGACGAGGCTCTACGGAGCTGAAGTAACTGATACCACACTTCCAGGAAAAGCCACTAAGCTTCAGGCTTTACTAAACCGTACTGAAAACCGACACAGGTGGTCAGGTAGAGAATACTCAGGCGCTTGAGAGAACTCGGGTGAAGGAACTAGGCAAAATAGCACCGTAACTTCGGGAGAAGGTGCGCTGGCGTAGTGTGAAGTTCTTTGCGAATGGAGCATGAACCAGTCGAAGATACCAGCTGGCTGCAACTGTTTATTAAAAACACAGCACTCTGCAAACACGAAAGTGGACGTATAGGGTGTGATGCCTGCCCGGTGCTGGAAGGTTAATTGATGGTGTAATCGAAAGAGAAGCTCCTGATCGAAGCCCCAGTAAACGGCGGCCGTAACTATAACGGTCCTAAGGTAGCGAAATTCCTTGTCGGGTAAGTTCCGACCTGCACGAATGGCATAATGATGGCCAGGCTGTCTCCACCCGAGACTCAGTGAAATTGAAATCGCCGTGAAGATGCGGTGTACCCGCGGCTAGACGGAAAGACCCCGTGAACCTTTACTATAGCTTGACACTGAACCTTGAATTTTGATGTGTAGGATAGGTGGGAGACTATGAAGCGGTAACGCCAGTTATCGTGGAGTCGTTGTTGAAATACCACCCTTTAACGTTTGATGTTCTAACGAAGCGCCTGAAACGGGTGTTCGGACAGTGTCTGGTGGGTAGTTTGACTGGGGCGGTCTCCTCCCAAAGGGTAACGGAGGAGCACGAAGGTTTGCTAATGACGGTCGGACATCGTCAGGTTAGTGCAATGGTATAAGCAAGCTTAACTGCGAGACAGACAAGTCGAGCAGGTGCGAAAGCAGGTCATAGTGATCCGGTGGTTCTGAATGGAAGGGCCATCGCTCAACGGATAAAAGGTACTCCGGGGATAACAGGCTGATACCGCCCAAGAGTTCATATCGACGGCGGTGTTTGGCACCTCGATGTCGGCTCATCACATCCTGGGGCTGAAGTAGGTCCCAAGGGTATGGCTGTTCGCCATTTAAAGTGGTACGCGAGCTGGGTTTAGAACGTCGTGAGACAGTTCGGTCCCTATCTGCCGTGGGCGTTGGAGAATTGAGAGGGGCTGCTCCTAGTACGAGAGGACCGGAGTGGACGCATCACTGGTGTACCAGTTGTCTCGCCAGAGGCACTGCTGGGTAGCTAAATGCGGAAGAGATAAGTGCTGAAAGCATCTAAGCACGAAACTTGCCTTAAGATGAGTTCTCCCCGACTTTAAGTTGGTAAGGGTTGTTTGAGACTAAGACGTAGATAGGCTGGGTGTGTAAGCGATGTGAGTCGTTGAGCTAACCAGTACTAATTGCCCGAGAGGCTTAACTATACAACACTCAAGGGTTTTTGCTTGTTTTTGATTGAGAGAGTAGGGATTTTAGAGCGAAAGGCTTTGAAGTCTGTAGATAAGAGAGATAAGCTTTAGATAAGCGAAAGAATTATCTTGGCGGCGTTAGTGCAGTGGACCCACCTAAATCCATGCCGAACTTAGAAGTGAAACGCTGTAACGCCGATGGTAGTGTGGGAGTTTCCCATGTGAGAGTAGGGCACCGCCAGGTTTTGAATGAAAGAAGAACGCCATTGAGGGAACTCAGTGGCGTTTTTCCATTTTTGGAGGGAGGAGGATATTTTCACTCTATTACTCAAAAGATAAAAGAGGATTGAAATCTAAGTAGGTTATTAAATTTTTAAAATTCACTTTTTGCAAAGTCAAATAAAAATTTCTATTTTTATTCAAAATAAGAGAAAAGGATTTATATAGCTGCTAAATTATTTACAATATCCAACTAAAATTTCATTCCAATCTGGCTGAGTAAATTGAATTGCCAGTTTATTTCCCTCTTTATTAAAAGAGCGGTGTAATTTAGTTAGATTTTGGGCTTTCCAACTATTACCCGATTTTTCTGTGCATTTCTAAGAGCCAATATTTTTGTTCTGGCGTGACGAAATGTTGTACTAAAATAGTATGGGGGTTGAGGTTGGTGTGGCAAATTTGTCGATCATGTAATTGACAGATTAGTCGCAATACTCATTCAAACTCTGCTTCAAATAAACGCCTATCCATCGTGGCTGAATAAATCATGAGTGTAATTATAGGCTATTTTGGTCTTTGATTTGAGCTGCAACAGATGATGTGCGCAAGTATCGTTTAGCAATTATTAGGCATAAGGGCGGTAATAAAAGGTATCCAATCCTGTTTCATCAATAAAACGGCTTGATATTCATCGTATTGTTCCAATGTATGTTGATAAGCGGCTACTTGCTCTGGTTTTTGCTCTCCTTTATAGCGGGCTGTCTTTTTTACGCGTAATACCCAAAATTCACTCAAATAAGTCATATTTGAGCGATTTTGTAAGTGCGGTGCTTTTTTGTTAATTATTTATTCGACAAAATCATTGCTCTTTTGAGGATGGTGATTTTGCTCAGTGGTATCAACAAATGCGAGATAATGTAGATAACCGCCCTTATTGGCAATATAGCGCCGTCAATGATGATCGCACCCGCCCAAGTCATAGCGCAATGAATGGTTTAGTATATGCCTACGATGATCCATTCTGGCACACCTTTTACCCGCCTAATGGCTTTAATTGCCGTTGTACGGTGATTGCCCTTGCCGAGCGGGATATTAAGCGGCGTAACCTCGAAGTTAGCCAAGGCGAAGGGCGATTGGTGGAATATGAGCGTAAAATTAACCAACGAGAAACCGAGAAAACCACGGCGTTTAAGGTCAATGAAGATCGTTGGGTGATTACTGACCGTGGCTTTGATTACAACGTGGGGCGCACAAGTTATAAACCCAATTTAGACCTGCACCCCGAAAAACTCGCTCACCAATTTGCCAAACGGGAAATGAGTGGTACTGGCTTTAAATGGGATTTTAAGCAATTTGAAAAAGAGTTTAATACCGCGAAACAGGCATTAAAATTAGGTGATAAACCGAATAGCACGCAACTGACTGCCATCCGTAACCAGCTACGCCGTGAATATAAATTTACTGCGGGGGTGCTAAATGCAGAAGATAAAGCCAAACTCGCTAGCCAAACCGCAACCGTGTGGCTGTCTGATGATACTTTGATTAAGCAGTTTAGTAGTCGCAAGAATGATGATTTTGATGTATCAGATTATGCACAATTACCTGATTTGATTTATCAACCTGAATTTATCGTAGAAACAAGGGATAAGCACTTTCAGTTTTTTAAAGAGATTGATGCACAAAAGTATACAGTAATTTTAAAATTTTTAGAAAATGAAGTTTTTGTACAATCGTTTAGGAAAGTGAGTTTGCGGGAATGGAATAAAGCGTTTACTAACCGCTAGGGGGTACTGCGAAGCCCCACACGCTCTCGGACATTCAAGCAGGTTAAACCATCTTAAATAGGCTGCGATCAGCAGAATTCATCGCTTTTCTAGCGGTCAGTAGGACAATATAACTATGATTGAAATAAAAATCAACAACGAAAAAGAAGTGTTTGAACTATTGGAACGCTTAAGCCAAGGTGTGCGTTATAACGCCCCTTTAATGCGTACCCTTGCAGGCACGATGCAATCAGCAGTCGATCAAAACTTTCAGGCAGGTGGTCGCCCTAAATGGCTGGGGGTAAAATCTCGCCCGAATGGTTCGCCTTTAATTGATAGTGGGGCGTTGCGCAATAGCATTCGCGCCAGTTGGGATAATGATGAGGCTATTGTTGGCACGAATTTAGCCTATGCCGCTATTCATCAATTTGGCGGCAAAACCAAGCCCCATAAGATTAAGCCTGTAACCAAAAAAGCCTTGAGCTTTGGGGGCATTGTGCGAAAATCCGTTAATCATCCGGGGAGCAATATCCCAGCTCGTCCATTTCTGGTTTTAACCCCACAAGACGAGGCGGATATTTTAGAGGACGTACAAGCCTATTTTCAGCGTTTGATAAAATAATGCTATTTAGCCCCTAAATCGCACACTGTGCGATTTAAAACGGTTTTAAAATGGGTTTGCTACTCTCTTTACCTTTTTATTTATTCTTTGCACTTAAATCTGTGCTGAACGTCAACACTTCTTTTCTCCTTTCTCTTTCTCGTTATGTTTGTCTTCATTGGATGAATGAGGACTTTTTAGGAAATTAGACTTATAACTGAGTGATAACGAAGAAAGTTTGAATATCTGCGCATACCATTTGTAATGAATATCTCAGTTAAGTAGCAAAAAATGAAGTAAGTGACGAAGAAACGACAATGCGAGAAAGTGGATTTAAATACAAAATAAATGTTCTAAAAATGCTCTGCACTTGAGGTATCAAGCACAGAGCAAAGAGCGGTAGTTTTTCTACAAATTTTTATTTTTGATAGAAATACAGTCCTTGGAACGGTTCAAGTGTGAACTGGCTTGTTACTTGAGGTTCAGTTACCTGAATATGGCTATTTTCAAGTAATATCCATTGCTGGTTTGCCAAGTTTTCCGGCAGTTTAATGTGTTGTGGCTCGTTACTTAAATTGGCTAAAACTAACAATTTTTCATCCGCACTTTCACGCAAATAAGTCCATAGGTTTGGTGAAGTTGGATTGAGATCTTGGTAGTTCCCCTCAATGAAAATTGGATATTGTTTGCGTAAGGCGATTAAGCGTTGATAAGTATAAAATACCGATTGTTCATCAGCCAAAGCCTGTTCTACGTTAATCTCTGTTTGTCCAACACCAATCCAAGGCTCAACTTGGCTGAACCCGCAGTAAGTGCCATTATTCCATTGCATTGGTGTGCGGCTATTATCGCGAGATTTTTGTGCCAGAATTTTTATTAATAGGTTTTCATCCATTCCTTGTTCACGCAGTTCAGCGAACATATTCAGGCTTTCTACATCACGATATTGCTCAATTTTCGAGAAGTTTGGATTAATCATTCCAATTTCTTCACCTTGATAAATATAAGGCGTGCCTTCCATTCCGTGTAATACCATTGCTAGCATTTTGGCTGATTGTTGATGCCATTTGCCTTCATCACCAAAACGCGAAACAATGCGCGGTTGATCGTGGTTACACCAAAATAGTGCATTCCACGCTTTGCCGTGCATTCCTTGTTGCCAATAATTAAAAATTTGTTTTAATTCCACAAAATCAGGTTTGGCGAGTGTCCATTTTTCACCATTTGGATAATCCACTTTCAAATGATGGAAATTAAAGGTCATTGATAATTCTGAACCTTGCTGATTGGCATATTGCTGACAATGCTCAAGGCGGGTGGAGGACATTTCACCCACTGTCATTAAGTTACGAGGTTGGAACACTTCGCGGCTTAATTCTTGCATAAATTCGTGGATGCGTGGGCCATCGGTATAGAAACGACGTCCATCACCTTGATTATCATTAGGAAAATCTTGTTGCTTGGAAACCAGATTAATGACATCTAAACGTAACCCATCTACGCCTTTGTCTGCCCAAAAATGACAAATTTTTTGTAATTCTGACCGCACTTGTGGATTTTCCCAATTCAGATCCGCCTGCTCTGTGGCGAAAAGGTGTAAATAATGTTTGCCCACGCGTTCATTCCATTTCCACGCGTTGCCACCAAATTTAGAACGCCAGTTATTTGGTGGGGTAGTGACATCATCCCCTCGCCAAATATAAAATTGGTGATAAGGGCTTTGTGGATCTTGTGCCGCTTTGAACCATTGATGTTCCGTTGAAGTGTGATTAAACACCATATCCATAATAATACGGATATGACGTTGATGCGCTTGAAAAACCAGTTGCTCAAAATCTTGCATTGTGCCGTAAATGGGATCGATGGCACAATAATCTGCCACATCATAGCCATTATCTACTTGAGGCGACACATAAATTGGCGTGATCCAAATGGCATCTATACCCAGTTTTTGTAAATAATCTAAGCGCTGAATAATGCCTTGTAAATCACCAATGCCATTGCCGGTGGTATCTTGGAAACTTTTTGGATAAATTTGATAAATTACGCCGTTTTTCCACCATTGAGGGTGAGAAAGTGCGGTATTTTTTTCTATCATTTTTGCCTCGCTGTTATTGTGGAAGTGTGCCATTGGCAGCACGACGTTTATACACGATCATTGTTAAAATGAGTGGCACAACCACGGCAACCACCATCGCAAAGGCAAACACACCCCAGAATGGTAATTGAATGGAAAGAATGCCGGGTAAACCACCCACACCAATACTGTTTGCCAGCACGCCATTTAAGCCACAAATTAGACCTGCACAAGCTGAGCCGATCATTGCACAAAGCATAGGGAAACGGTATTTCAAGTTGATCCCATACATTGCAGGCTCGGTAACACCTAGGTAAGCAGAAATGGTTGCTGGCACAGAAATTTCACGTTCATTGGCTTTTTTGCTTACAATTACAATGGCTAACACCGCAGACGCTTGTGCGATATTTGAAAGGGCAATCATTGGCCATACGGGCGTGCCTCCAATATTTTGAATCATTTGCATATCAATGGCGAGGGTAGTTTGATGAACCCCCGTGATAACTAATGGAGCATAAAGAAAGCCAAATAACGTTGCACCGATTGGCGCGAAACTGCCTGTTAATCCTGCGCGGACGACATAAGCCACGCCATTACCGATTTCACGACCAATAGGGCCGATAATAGAATGCGCAAGGAATACGGTGATAATTAACGAGGTAACAGGCACAATCACTAAATTCAATGAAGCTGGCACAATGCGACGTAAGCGCGTTTCGATCCAGCCTAAGGCTAACCCCGCCATAATTGATGGAATAACTTGAGCTTGGTAACCCACTTTATCAATAGCGAACCAACCGAAATCCCACATTTCAGGAATTTTTGAGCCAAGTTCGTAAGAATTCATTAATTGTGGTGAAACCAAGGTTACCCCAAGCACGATTCCCAAAATGGGTGAGCCTCCCATTTTTTTCACGGTGGACCAGCAAATTCCTACTGGTAAATAGAAGAAAATTGCTTCACCAATTAGCCATAGGAAAGAATGGATAGTTGCCCACATTGGGTGTGTTTGCACTAAGGTTTTGCCGTCAAACATTGGAATATCCCCAATTACATTGCGGAAACCTAAAATCAACCCTCCGCTAATTAAGGCAGGTAAAAGAGGAATAAAGATCTCCGCAAAATGTGAGATAAGTTGTTCATACCATTTCATATTTTGGCGTGCAGCGATTTTCGCTTGCTCTTTATTTGCCTCAGAAATTTGCGTTTGTTTAAGCAATTCTTGGTAATAAAGATCCACTTCAGGCCCAATCACCACTTGAAATTGCCCGGCATTGGTAAAGCAGCCTTTCACCATAGGCAACGCTTCAATGCCTTTCACATCAGCAATTTCAGGTTGATTTAACACGAAACGTAAACGCGTGATGCAATGGCTCGCTGTGGCAATATTCTCTTTCCCACCAATTAACTGGATTAATTGGGTAATATATTGAGGATGAATTTTCTTTGCCATAATTTTTCCTTTCGTCTAAAAAATGTTCGTGCGTATCTTACGCATTTTTATTTTTCTCTCAATGGGAACGTTCCCAATCTGTGATCTAAATCACAGATTTAGATGCAACGAAGGGGAATTAATGAATGAAACGGAGATTGAATACGCCAAATAGCGTGAAAATGCACTGTTTTAACCTTTTCTTTCGTATCAATTTGGCTATTGTTCATCTTGATCGTCTGTATTTCATTGTAATAAAAAGACATTATTTTACGGAAAAATGAGATATGGCAAATAGCGTAAAAAGATCTAAACCAACCCACAATCAATGCAATTCGCCTTAATTTCTTTGTGTTCCAGTAAATGAAAGAGTTGTTTGACTGCTTGTTTACCGGCAGTAGTAAAGCCGAGATCGACACTCAAAGTTTGAGGGAAGAGAAATCGTAATAGCGGATTGTTACCGATGCCAGCTACGCGAATGTGAGTAATTTGGTGTTCTTGCAACCATTTGACTATCCCGATTGCCAAGGTGTCGGTGGCACAGACAATGGCAGAAATTTGCGAAAAATCCACCGCACTTGCTAATTGATAAGCACTGTCATAGCTTAGCTCACCTAGCACGGCATAAGGTGAAAGCTGATGAGCTTGACAAAAGTGAAGATAGGCTTGATGGCGCAAGTAACCTGTCGTCATATCGCTTTCTTGTACACCAAGATAAGCGATTTTTTGATGACCTTGTTGATGCAAGGTTTCAAGTAACAGGGTTACGGCACGTTGTTCATCATAGTACACACAAGAAAATTGCACATAATGGCGTGCAATAACCACTAATTTTTTTTCCCAACCTTGCAGATCTTGTTCTTCTAAGCCTGAAAACGCAAATAAAATGACACCATCAACACGGCGTTGTTGAAAGAAGTTGAGATGTTCCTGCAAACGGTGCATTTCCATTTGGCTTTCTACAATAATGGGTTCACAGTTCGCCGCGTAGAGTAGAGGGAGCATTGCGGAAAGGGCTTGGTTTTCCGCATTAGACGTTAAACGCGTAACAATAATGCCGATCATTGGGTTGCCTTGTCCACGCATCGCCCGTGCAGATTGCGAAGGGGTAAAGTTATGTGCTTGAATAATCGCTTGAATTTTCTCGCGTGTTTCCGTACTCACGTTGCTATCTTGGTTTAATACGCGAGAAACGGTTGATTTTCCTACGCCAGCTAAGGCAGCAATATCTTTAATCGTGAGTTTTTTTGCCATTATTCAATCCTATGCAGAGAAGGCAGCTCTTTTTAAAGTGCGGTGCTTTTTTGCCGTATTTTCATTTCGTGATTACTGAAACCTTGTACGAGATCTACGATTTTTTTACCATCAGGCAAGATTAAATTAGGGGCAATATCATACAATGGCACGATAACAAATTCGCGATTCTGCATATCATAATGTGGGATCGTTAAGCGTTCAGATTGAATGATGTCGTCTCCGTAAAGCAGAATATCTAAATCTAAGGTGCGTTCACCCCAACGTCGTAAACGGACACGCCCTTGTTCTTGCTCAATACGTTGCAGCTCATCAAGTAATGCTAATGGGGATAATGCAGTGGCTAGGCAGGCTACCGCATTGACATAATCAGGTTGATCTTGTGGACCTAAAGGCTTGCTTTGATAAAAATGGCTGACGCGCATTAATTGTGAGTGAGGCAGTTGCCCTAACGCGTGCAGTGCGTTTTCTAATTGTTTCACTGGGGTAGCTAAATTACTGCCTAAAGCGATATAAACCTGTTTCATTATACAACTTGCTCTTTCTGGGTTTTACGTCTTCTTGGACGATAACGTTTTTTCTTTGCGATTGGATGACGTTTTTGATGCGCTTTCAGCAACTCATTACGTTGTGCGTCGTTACTAAATTGATATTCGTGCCACCAAGTTGCCAATTCAATGGATTCCCCCCCTTCCACTTGTGCGCGCATTGCGAGCAAATCAAAGGCTGCACGGAATTTAGGGTGTGCCATTACACGTATTGGGGCGTTACCATTACGTTTGAGCAATTGTAATTGTAAGAACCAAATATCACGAATCACCCCAGTATGGCGGCGCGGTGCAGCAAGGCTTGTGCAAAGCTGATCAAGAATGTCGTTGCTGGCTAAGGCGTAGGCATCGTGGTTATTTAAGCCACCTTCATTTTTCAGCATTTCCACTTTTTCTCTTAATGGATACCAGAAAAAGCAGGCAAATAAAAAGGCGGGGTTAATGCGTAATTTATCGGCAATGCGTTCATCGGTAGAGGTGAGCGCAGTCAAAATCATTCGCTCTGCAAAGCTATCTTGCTTTTCGGTGAAATAAGGTATTAGCGTTGGGAAAAGCTGATCAAACAAGGTGTATTGGCGCAGTAGATGATAGGTTTTTACGCCATTACCTGTTTGTAAGAGTTTTTGTGCCTCATCGTATAAGCGAGCTGGCGGAATATTGCGTAATAGGTGTGCCATTTGTTTGATTGGCGCTTCTGTCGGCTTTTCTAAAAACATATCCAATTTTGCCATAAAGCGAATGGCACGCAACATACGCACAGGATCTTCTTGATAGCGAATGACGGGATCACCAATTAAACGTAATTTGCCCGCTTTAATATCTTCAATGCCGTTGTAGAAATCACGCAGCGTGTTATCTTGCGGATTATAATAAAGGGCATTTACGCTGAAATCACGGCGTTCCGCATCTTGTTCTAGCGTGCCGTACACATTATCACGCAGTAACATTCCTTCATCACTTTGCTTAGATTGGCGTTCGTTATTATGTTCAGAATGGCTAGCGCGGAAAGTGGCGACTTCGATAATATCACGTCCAAACATCACGTGTGCCAAGCGAAAACGGCGACCAATCAAACGGCATTGGCGTTGAAAAATGGCTTGAATTTGTTCTGGACGGGCATTGGTTGCCACATCAAAATCTTTGGGTTTTTTATCCAGTAACAAATCTCGCAAACAGCCGCCTACCACATAGGCTTCATAACCGTTACGTTGTAATTTTTGCACCACCGTAAGCGCATTTTTACTGATCATTCTCGGTTGAATACCATATTGTGACGCATTAATAATATGTTTCTGAGTGCGATGAGCTGTTTTGCCTTGCGGTTTTTTTTCTCGCGACGTGGCATTTTCTACTAAAGCCACAGCAGGTCTAGCTTTGCTAGGGCTGGCTTTAATCTGTTTTTTATTTGCTCGTTTATGAGAAATTTTTTTCGAGCTCGTTTCTTGTGTTGCGTTATCTGTTTTCTTTTTAAACAGATTTTTAATTAAGGTTAAAATAGCGAACCCCTTGCTTAAAAAGCGAAATGATATTAATCAAAAGTGCGGTGAAAAATTACCGCACTTTGTAACTTAATAAACCTCTTTATGTCGGCGCATTAGCCGATCATCTGTTTCTCACGAATTTCAGATAAGGTTTTACAATCAATGCAAAGATCGGCGGTTGGGCGAGCCTCTAAGCGGCGAATACCAATTTCAATACCGCAGGAATCACAATAGCCGAAATCGCCACTGTCGATTTTTTTCAGTGTATGTTCAATTTTTTTCATTAATTTACGTTCACGATCGCGATTGCGTAATTCTAAGCTAAATTCCTCTTCCTGCGTGGCGCGATCTGCGGGATCAGGGAAGTTTGATGCTTCATCTTGCATATAAGCCACAGTGCGTGAGGTTTCTTCTTGAATTTGTGCGTGCCACGCTTCAAGGATTTTTCTAAAGTGAAGAATTTGATCATCATTCATATATTCTTCACCTTCTTTTGGTTGATAAGGCTCCACTCCGGCTAACGCTAATAAACTTAAAGAGGATTGAGTCATTGGTATCTCCTAATAGTAATTCATCCATTTTAACTTAGTATAACTGACCTCATTATCACCATAGGAATAGCAAAATTCAGCTATATTTTTGACCGCACTTTCGCGTTAAGTTAAGACTTTTTGAGGAGAGCCTATTTCCATCTCAAAATTAGGCTCTTTTTAAAGAGCGGTATAAATATCAGAACTTTGAGCAATTGGCAAATAAATTTACATAAGAAAAAATATTTTTACAAAATAAATCTCAATTTTGCGATCTAGCTAACAAAATGCCTGCATTCAAAATGGCTAATTGCGAGGAAAACATAAAAAAAGACTAGACAAGCTTTTAATTGCGCGAGTATCTTTTAAGCATCGTTTTTCAAAAAGAGAGAGACAAAATGCAAACATTTTCATTAATCAAAACAAAAGGCTATATTAATGGTGAATATGTCGAAAGTGCAAATGGGCAAACTTTTGCGGTGCTAAACCCTGCAACACAACAAGAAATTTGCCAAGTGGCCGATTTAGGTGTAGTAGAAACAGAACGTGCCATTTTAGCCGCGGAACAGGCACAGAAACAGTGGAAACAGACATTGCCGAAAGAGCGAGCGAATATTTTAACCCATTGGTATGATTTGGTGTTGCAACATCAAGAAGCGCTTGCACAACTCATTAGTTTAGAACAAGGAAAACCGATTGCTGAAAGTCGTGGTGAAGTGCTTTATGGGGCAAGTTTTATCCAATGGTTTGCCGAAGAAGCAAAGCGAATTCAAGGGGATATGTTGCCGTCAGATAAAGGTCATCATCGTTTAATGGCAATAAAACAGCCTATTGGTGTGGTGGCTGCTATTACCCCTTGGAATTTTCCTAATGCTATGATTACCAGAAAAGCTGCGCCTGCTTTGGCGGCTGGCTGTGCTGTGGTGCTAAAACCTGCTCCTGAAACCCCATTATCTGCCTTAGCCCTCGCGGAATTAGCCAGCCAAGCGGGGTTGCCAAAAGGTTTGTTGAATGTCATTCCTACCACCCAAGCCGTAGAAGTTGGAAAAGTGCTTACAGCAAGCCCAATTATTCGCAAATTAACGTTCACCGGTTCAACCAAGGTGGGCAAACTATTAATGGCACAATCGGCGAGTACGGTGAAAAAATTATCCTTAGAACTGGGAGGTAATGCACCCGCTTTGGTATTTGATGATGCGGATTTAGACACTGCCGTGGAAGGTGTGTTTGCGTCTAAATTCCGTAATGCAGGGCAAACTTGTATCTGTACGAATCGCATTTATGTACAATCGGGAATTTATACGGCATTTTTGCAAAAATTCAGCGAAAAAGTACAACAAATTACCTTGGGTAAAGCCAATGAACCTAATGTGACAATGGGGCCATTAATCCGCCAAAGTGCTGTGGATAAAGTACAAAGTCACATTGATGATGCGTTACAAAAAGGGGCGAAACTTGTACTTGGCGGTAAACCTGCCAATCTTGGTGGCACATTTTTTCAACCCACGGTTTTAAAAGACGTTGACCAGACAATGTTAGTTGCCAAAGAAGAAACCTTTGCTCCTTTAGCACCAATTTTTAAGTTTGACACGGAAGAAGAGGGCATCGCAATGGCAAATGATACCGAATTTGGGCTAGCAGCTTACTTTTTCACACAAAATATTCATCGTATTTGGCGAGTATCAGAAGCCTTAGAATATGGTATCGTGGGCATTAATGAAGGATTGGTTACGAATGAATTTGCCCCATTTGGTGGAGTGAAAGAATCGGGTATTGGGCGAGAAGGTTCTCGTTATGGTATAGAAGAATTTTTAGAGCTAAAATACCTTTGTTTAGGCATAAAATAAAGTGCAAAAATAAGGGGCAAATGTTGCCCCTTTGTTGTGATGTTATGCCTCTAAATGTTGAATCAAAATCTTGGAACGACGCTGATAATTGTATTTTTCTCTTTTTTCTACGGGCAGATCTTCTACCTGAGCTAAGTAAAATCCTCGTTCTTGAAACCAATGTACTGTACGCGTGGTGAGGACAAATAATTTCTCAATTTGCTGTTCTTTTGCTCGTTTTTGAATGGCTTCTAATAAAATATCGCCGCGAGAAGAATTACGATAATCAGGGTGAACGGCAACGCACGCCATTTCTGCCATTTTTTCCTGTGGATAAATATTAAGTGCTGCGCAAGCAATGACTACGCCATCACGATCAATAATGGTGTAATTTGCAATCTCCATTTCAAGTTGCTCACGAGAACGTTTAACCAAGATGCCTTGCTGTTCCAATGGGTGGATAAGCTCTAATAATGCGGGAATATCCGCCACGTTGGCAAGGCGAATATGTTCTGAATTTTCCATTGAAAGCTGCGTTCCCACACCATCTCGAGTAAACAGTTCTTGTAGCAATGAACCATCTTCTTCATAACTTAATAAATGAGAACGTTTTACCCCCGCACGACAAACCTCAATCGCCGCCTGCAAGAAGCGGGCTTGCGAGCTGTGATATTGATTTTGGGAAATCAATTGAGTTAAATATTTTTCTGCCTCTTGAGGTAACAAATCGGCAATGGTTTCTTGCTGCTCATTTAAAATACCTTGTGTATTAGAAAACGCGATCAGTTTTTCTGCTTTAAGTTTGATTGCCACTTGTGTTGCGATTTCTTCAAAAGGTAAATTAAAGGTTTCCCCTGTTACAGAAGGGGCGATAGGACCGAGTAGCACAATGGATCCCTGATCCAGTTGTTGCTGAATTTTTTCACTATCAATACGACGAATTTTTCCACTGAGTTGATAATCAACCCCCTCATCTACGCCAATCGGTTGTGCCAAAATAACATTACTACTCACGACATTGATCACCGCTGAATGAGGTAAGCGTAAGGAAAGACGGGCGGCAATATCATAATTTAATTTACCTACTGCCTGTTTTACTATGTCAAGACTATGGGGATCGGTAATGCGAATATTTTTATGGTACGTTGGTGTAATGCCTTGTTGTTCAAGGAGATGATTAATTTGCAACCTTGCGCCAAACACAATAGCTAATTTAATGCCAAGGCTGTGGAGTAGGCTAATGTCATTGATAATATTGATGAAATTTGGGCTGGCAATGGTGTCGCCATCAAGCATAATCACAAAGGTTTTGCCTCTGTGCATATTTACATAGGGCGTGGATTGTCGAAACCACTGTACAAGTTCGGTGCTACGCATAACTTCCTTTTATAATTATTCATTTGTTTTGAATTTATATTCATTTTTGAAAATATGCAAGGGAAATTTTGCTGAGATAAAAAATGCGGTGAAATTTCACCGCACTTTGTTTTTTAGCAATTAGTTTACTATGTTGAATTGTTCTTTCATTAATGCCGCAAAATCGGTGTAACCTCCTATTGGTTTTTCATCAATGAAAATTTGTGGTACGGTTTCAACCGGTTTACCCACGGAAGCAGATAAATCAGCTTTGCTGATACCTTCTGCGATAATATCCACATAACGATAGTCAAAATCGCTTAAGGTTTCTTTTAATTTGTCAGCAAGCTCTTTTGCACGTACGCAATAAGGGCAACCGGGGCGACCAAAAATAACAACGAACATAATGATTTCCTTCTGTTGAGGCTAAGCACATTGGCTAGATAAAAATTCAATAGAGACAAAATGCTTAGCAAGATAAAAAATTGTGCAAATTGTACTGATTATGGCAAAAAGAATAAAGGAGTTTTTTGGCATTGTTGTAATTGGTGTAATATATCAACATTGCAATCTGATAACGTCTATCTTGTAAAAGTAGGGAAAAATGAACTTATTAATGTTATGCCGTGAGCCTCGTCTTTATAGCTGTCAGCGTTTGAAAGAGGCGGCTGAAAGTTGTGGACATCAAATAGATATTCTTGATCCAAACCGTTTTGTGCTAAAACTTAGCGAAAATACACCGCACTTTGAATTGTATTATCAGCCAAATCGCGACACAGAACCTTATTTATTACCCGATTATGATGGGGTGTTGCCGCGATTTGGGGCGACTAGTACGCAAATGGGCTGTGCGGTGTTGCAACATTTTCAGGCAAAAGGTGTCGCCTGTTTAAATGATGTTGAGCCTTTTTTAAACGCGAGAGAAAAGTGGCGGAGCTTGCAAATTTTAGTCCAGCGAGGTATTGCTGTTCCGCCTTCTTTGCTGGCGGGTAATGAAACGCAGGCTAAACAAAGCCTTGAACTTATCGGCTCACCAACGATTTTGAAAACCTTAAGTGGATCACAAGGCATTGGTGTGATTTTAGCGGAAAGCCAAAGTAGTGCCAGCAGTATTGTAGAAACGCTTAATCACTCTGGCGTTCCCGTCTTAATGCAGCAATTTATTCGCGAGGCACAAGGTGGTGATGTACGTTGTTTTGTGGTTGGGGGGAAGGTGATTGCGACAATGGAGCGTAAAGGGCAAGCAGGCGAGTTTCGCGCGAATATCCACCGTGGAGGAACAGGTGAACAAGTGTGGCTAAGTGAGCAAGAAAAACAAATTGCCCTGTCAGCTACCCAAGCTTTAGGCTTAGATGTGGCTGGAGTGGATTTAATTCGCTCACAGCAAGGTTTGTTAGTGTTAGAGGTTAATGCTAGCCCGGGCTTAGAAATGATCGAAAAAACCAGCGGTTTGGATATTGCATTGCAAATGATTTTGCATTTGGAGCGAAAAAGCCAAGACAGATCAAAAAATAATGAATAAATAGCAAGTGCGGTAGAAAAATCGCGTATTTTTTGTTTTAATAAAGTCGTTTTCTCGTAATTCTTGCGGTTTCTAACGGCATCCGCCCAATTTAACTAGGTGAGGTTTTTATGATTATTTATTTGCACGGTTTTGACTCTAATAGCCCGGGTAATCACGAAAAAATAATGCAGTTAAAATTTATTGATGACGATGTTCGATTCATCAATTACAGCACCTTACATCCGCGTTATGATATGCAATTTTTGCTCAATGAAGTGCATAAATTCGTGTCAGAAAGCAATGATAAAACCCCGCTCATTTGCGGTGTTGGGCTTGGTGGCTATTGGGCGGAACGCATAGGCTTTTTATGTGGTATT